>JALWBS010000134.1 GCA_027037025.1 Desulfurococcales archaeon
CTGGTAGTGGGAATGTTCCTTCCATCTCTATGGGGTTCTGCGTAGCTATAACCATGAAAGGTCTCGGCAACCTAAACGTATTACCCTCGATAGTAACCTGACGCTCCTGCATAGCCTCAAGAAGAGCGGACTGCGTTCTCGGCGACGCTCTGTTTATCTCGTCGGCTAAGAGAATGTTGGTGAATATCGGGCCTTTCTTGAGCTTGAACTCGTTGGTTCTCTGATCGAATATGTAAAAGCCTATGATATCCATTGGTAGCAGATCCGGGGTCATCTGAACACGTCTGAACTCCAGATCCAATAGCTTCGCAACGGCTTTGGCCATGGAGGTCTTGGCAACCCCCGGTACGCCCTCGAGCAGTACGTGGCCTTCAGCGATCAGGCTAGCTACTATAAGCTTTATCTCGAGCTCCTTCTCGATCAGTAGCCCAGACGAGATCAGCCTGTCTTCGAGGACGCTGAATATTGACATGCATACACCTCTCTATGCGTGACAACGCGTGGGGGACTGAATAGCGTTGCTATCCACCAGCGCTAAAAACATTTAGAGGTTTTTGTCGTCTAGACTACGGAGATGATGTAAAGGTCCGCTTCTGAGATGTGATGAGGGAACCCGAGGCTGAGCGCTCTTGGGTTACCTCGCTCAGCTGCTCGAAGCGAAGAAGAGGGTTATCGAGGAGCTTTCGTCGATCGTTGGGAAGGAAGGGGTTGAAAGAGCTCGTAGGGATCATCATAGTAGGAGAGCTCCGCGACCATGCGGAATAACTATACACACCGGTAGAGGGTGTACGAATGCGTGTCTCTACTGCTACGCTATGGATATGGGGTTTCCGCGGATCGACGAGCCTTACCCCCTTAAGGTTGAGGAGCTCGTGCTTGCGCTAGCTATGAACCCCTTCGTCATCCCGAAAAGGACGTTCGCGGCCTTCGGATCAGTTGTCGAACCCCTTCTCCCGAATACCGCAGGGTACACGCTTCAATGCATCGAAGCTGTGGCAAAGCGTCTCCGCTTACCTTGTCAGATATCTACCAAGATGCTCCTTAGCGAAGAGTTGTTGAAGCGAATGAGTAGAGCAGAGCCCCGCATAAGCCTCCTCGTAACAATCGTTACGTGGAGCTACGCTAAGGTGCTAGAGCCCCGAGCCCCAGAACCTGAAAAACGCATCGAAACTCTTCGTAGAGCTTCAGCAGTTGGCATCAAGGCATCGCTCTTCATGAGGCCGATAATACCTGGGATAACGGATAGAGAAGCACCGATAATCCTAAGGGCTTGCCTTAGCGTAGGGGTGACGAGCGTAGTACTTGGATCGCTTAGAGTAACGCTGGGAGTGCTGAGAAGGTTAGAGAACGCGCGTATAGACGTTAGCGAGATCGTGAGGAGACTCCCTAGAAGACCTAGAGATCCACGCGACCAGGTAGCGATTAGAGCAAGAGATCTCAAACACCGCGTAGCTGCGATAGCGAAGAGCTTGGGGTTCACGATCTTCGAAACCGCTTGCCAAGCAAACGTGTGGAGCCACGGGGAGTACTGCGCTGCATGCGATTTTGGTCCTTGCGGAGACTACTCCTCGGAACCACGGTTGACGGAGAGCGACGTGGATGAGTTGCTGGAGATGATAGGATCTAGATCGAGGTGCGAATCCATTGATAGACTGCGCGTCGTTATCCGGGGTTCGCTAAGCAGAGATAAAGCGGAGATTGTTAGACAAGCGACCCGGAGAATCGTTATCGTTGAGCGCTAGAGCTCACCGATGAACGAAAATCAGTACGCATACCTCATCGAAAGGGGTGTGCTTACAGACGCGGTCAATGAACTTGAAACCCCTAGTCGATGCCAGCTCTACGCACTTACCCAACGGTGTTACGCTTGAGCAGGTTATCAGTAGTAAGGTACCTCGCTTAGCTACTCGGCTAGCCAT
>JALWBS010000135.1 GCA_027037025.1 Desulfurococcales archaeon
AACCCTTCTCACTCAATCGGAATGACCATGGCAGTAGCGTTTTAAGCTTCGCAACGATAGGTGTACCACGGCTAGCGCAGCGAAGGGTGTTCTAAGCATTGATGGAGTGGCTCATCACCCTCGTAGGGTCCGTAACAAGCATCGTGACATCGGTCGCGGTCTTAGCGTATTGGCTTGGAAGCAAGTTCAGAGAGATCGATATGAGGTTTCGCCAGATCGACGAAAGGTTTAAGCAGATAGACGAAAGATTCGAACAGATCGATGAGAGGTTTAGGCAGATCGATGAGAGATTCAAGCAGATTGACGAGAGGTTCCAGAGCATCGATAGGAGATTCATGGAGATCGAGAGCGAGTTGAGCGGTATTAAGGGTGAGGTCAAGTCGTTGAAAAGCCTAATCCTGAGACTCACCGAGGCCGTCAAGTCTTCGCAGGAATTCATGGTCGACTTCCTCGCCTACGAGGGTGTTCTCAGAAAGGAGGCTTCGGATGTACTTAAACGCGAAATCAGTAGAGTACTGGGGCTCGCATCCATGCAGCCAAACCCCTTGACGAAGGAGGAGATCGAGAAGCTAAAGCGGTTAATCGAGAAGGACGAGCTTACGCTTGAAGAGGCTGAGGAGCTCTACCAAATAGCGAACAAGCTCGTCTATGAATACGGAACCTCCGAAACCTGGAAACTCCTCCTCTACGCAAGGTTTTGGATAGGCTACAACCTAAGGAAGATGAAGGAGCAACGAGAGAAGGAGGAGGGAAATAGGTAACATATTTAGAGACGATAACCGATTAACACAACTCCAACAAGTCCAATCTAGCAAATCATTATAGCGCCTAAGAAGAATTGAAGTTACATATGGAAATGCCTATGCACATCACCGATAAGACCTATGTGCCTCTACACCAATACTACATAGATTATCTACTTCACATTGGAAATAAAGTCCTTCAATATTCTCCATAACTCCCAGAGCTACGAATCGCTTTGACAATGGAGGATGCAGGTCTACTAATGATCTATGCAAATTTCCCTCATGAATGCGTTAAGAACGTAGGGTTTAAATCCACTTAAGATAGAAAAATCGGTGAGCGGTAAGTGTATCACAGACCTTTATGGTTGATACCGGTTCTCTTCCTAATGGTTTCAATGAGCTTCGCATCGATCACTTTGGCGTGGGGTGCGGATCTTGTGCAGAAGTATAGGCCTAGGAATCCTATTACGGGTGGGGTCCAAATAGACATTTACTACCTAAACGATAGGTACTTCGCAACCTGCACCCTCAGCTTTGCAGCATCTTGGGTTGGTACCTATGGTTTTGTAACGGCATCGCATTGCTATAACTATTCCGTTGGGAATGTTTGGTACACGCACCAACCCAATAGAGCTACTAAATGCTTTCTGTTTTGGTGTCAGCCTACGAACGAGAATCTGATTTCTAACGATACATGGGGTTCAGTACTCCAAGATGGTAATCGGGTGTACTTCGACTTCGCATTCCTACCCGCTACCTCGAATAACGTGCTGACCACGGATCAGGTGTTACCACCGCAGGTAGTGATAGTCGATGGCTCGAGAATCGTCAAGCTCACGATCAAGTACTTCGCTTCATATAGCTACGTAACCTCGGGATCCAGCCCTAGAATCGTGTATAAGACGGGTAGATCGACAGGAACAACAATGCTGGCGTATGATCCTAAGCACAACGTCACACCGATAAACGGGCCATACATATGCTATTCGACGCAGGGAGGAGTGTACATATGTGCTCACTGGATCTACATGTATAGACCTAGCTCCTTCGGATTGAAGGAGCCCTCCCTTCAAAAGGACTTACCAATAGTTTGTGCAGGTGATAGCGGTTCACCAGTATTCGAATACGATGGTAAGGCTGTTACCATCATCGGATTCGTATCTGCA
>JALWBS010000136.1 GCA_027037025.1 Desulfurococcales archaeon
TTCCTAGCGAACCATTCGCATAGGACTATGACGAAGTTCAGGTTGTGCATTTTCTTCGCGTACTTCCTGACGTAGCTAAACCACGTAGGGTCGTACCTTCTACAAGCTGGGCACTTAGTGTTGTCGAAATATATCACGTAGATACCATCGTGCTCCGGTCTGAACGCTTCACCCTCTACCCGGACGAGCACCCATTCATCTCTATCCTTATCGTATAGGTAGATGCCGTGAGGGCACGAGGTGTCCACTTCTTTAACGCGCTTCATCGTTCACCTAGGGGTACGGGGAGAGAAAGGCATATAAAGATAGCTCGCTAAACGACGAGGCTACTCCGATTCAACCCATTCATATCCGCACGAAGGGCACTTCCAAACCTTCTCTATTAGATCCGAGCTCTCTGCAGTACTGCGTTGCCTCCTCCAGTAGTAGACACCTCTTCGACCACAGTTCGGGCATTGAACATCTTCTCGAAGTACGGCACCATGCGGCAACTCTAGGTAGACCTCCTTAGCCTCGACTCTTCGTTGGAAGACGATCACTTTCCTCATTGATGCGAGCGTGTTCTGATCCACATCCCTAGAGTAACCGCAGCGAGGACACACAAGCTTGCCTCCGATGTTCCTCATTACAGATCCGCACCTTGGGCAGAAGAACGTGGCTCATCACCTACTCACGTAAATTGCACGTCTCCGCACAGAAGAGTGCAGTGCACGCATATAAACTGTTAAATGGGGAGCATCTGTACTTGAACCAGTGCTTACCTTTAGTAGCGGTATCAATACGTAATTACCTGTTGATATATGAAGTGCTGTTGTGAAAAGGATCGATGTTTGGCACGCGTTACACGTCGAAGTACATCAATGCTTCGGCGGGACTTACGAACTGCGCATATCTTCTGCATTCGGCCCTCTTCATCTCTATGTAAGTTTCTATCAACTCCTTTGGAAACACAGGTTTCAGCCACTCGTTATCGCACTCTAGTTCGTCTAGCGCTTCCTCAAGAGATCTAGGAACGGTTTTTATTCCTAGCGCTCTCCTAGCAGCTTCATCTATTCGATACACGTTTTCATCAACGGGGCTCCCCGGATCTATCGACTTCCTAACCCCATCCATCCCAGCCATGATTATGGCTGAGAACGCTAGGTACGGATTCGCACTGGGATCCGGAGGCCTAAACTCTATTCTTTTTCTAGACGAACTCTCCTTGCGGAAGTAGTAGGGCACCCTTATCGCAGCGCTCCTATTAGCTCGGCTCCACACTAAGTACACTGGTGCTTCGAACCCGGGAATCAACCTCCTGTAGCTGTTGACGGTAGGGCTAACGATTGCGGAAAGCGCTCTTCCATGCTCTATGAGCCCCCCTATGAAGTACCTTGCGAACTGGCTGAGTTCCGCGTACTCGTCGTTCGGGTCGTAGAACAGATTCTCATCGCCTCTCCATATCGAGATGTGTACATGCATCCCACTACCGTTGTCCCCAACAATTGGTTTGGGCATGAAGGTCGCTACTAAACCATGCATTCCCGCAACGTTCTTGATTACGAACTTTATGGTTTGCACAGCATCGGCAGATACGGTGGGCTCCCTAGCTTCGTAGTTCACCTCCGCTTGACCGGCCGCTGCAACTTCGTGGTGAACCACCGTGGCGTTTATTCCGAAGTACTTCCTTAGGTAATCGCACGCCTCGAGCTTGATCTCGAAGTACTTATCGTGCGGTGGAGGCATGTAGTACCCTTCCTTAACCCTATTGAAGTAGTTAACGCCCTCGGTCTCGGATGAGCGTACCTCGTATACCTGCTTCATGGGCTCGACGATTACGGACACTCTATCGAATATGAAGAACTCCAGCTCAGCACCGACCACTGCTCTAAGCCCTTGCTCTGCTAGGTACTGTTCAACTC
>JALWBS010000137.1 GCA_027037025.1 Desulfurococcales archaeon
GGCATACAGCTCTCATCGATAACAGGCGTCCCACTCGACCAGGTTATGGCTGCAAGCGTTGGGTTCCGACTGGAGTGGTACCTGATTAGAGCTGCTTACAGCTACGGAGAGCTCGTGCCTAACAGAGTCGAGAGGCCCTACGAACCTTACAGAGGCGCCATCGTGCTCGAGCCGAAGAGAGGTGTTCACGAGAACATCGCCGTGCTGGACTTCTCGGCTATGTACCCCAGCATAATGATGAAGTACAACATAGGTCCCGATACCATAGCTCGGAGCCCCGAGGAGTGCGGTGAGAGCGGTTGCTACGAAGCTCCCGAGGTCCACTACCTGTTCAGGAAGGAGCCCCCGGGCTTCTTCAAGAAGGTTCTGGAGACCTTGGTTAGCGCTAGAAAGGCCATCCGCGAGCAGATGAAGAGGATGGATCCGAACACCGTGGAGTACAGGGTTCTTGACGAGAGGCAGAAGGCGTTGAAGGTGCTCGCAAACGCTGCCTACGGCTACATGGGGTGGACGGGCGCTAGGTGGTACTGCAGAGAGTGCGCTGAAGCGGTTACGGCGTGGGGTAGGCAAACGATTAGGAGAGCCATCGAGATAGCGAAGAGCTTGGGGCTCACGGTCATCTACGGAGATACGGACTCGCTCTTCGTCAAGTACGATCCGGAAAGGGTTCAGAGGTTCATCGAGCTCGTGGAGAAGGAGCTGGGACTAGAGATAAAGATCGATAAGGTGTACAGAAGGGTCTTCTTCACCGAAGCGAAGAAGAGGTACGTGGGGTTAACCGAGAGCGGGCGCATAGATGTCGTTGGTTTCGAAGCGGTTAGAGGTGATTGGGCGGAGATAGCTAAGGAGTTGCAGGAGAGGGTGGCGGAGATCGTTTTGAAGACCATGGATCATAGAAAGGCTGTTGAATTCGTTAGGAACGAGCTGCAGAAGCTGAGGGAGGAGGTGGAGAAAGGAGTTGCACCGATAGAGAAGTTCGTGATCTGGAAAACCCTTACGAAACCCGTGCACGAGTACGAAGTCGAAGCACCGCACGTAGTCGCAGCGAAGTACTTGATGAAGATGGGTTACCGCGTCGAGGTGGGGGACAAGATAGGGTACGTCATAGTGAAGGGCGGTGGGAAGGTCTCGGAGAGAGCCCGTCCCTACATGATGGTGAGCGTCAGGGACATCGATCTCGATTACTACATCGATCACCAGATAATACCTGCGGTAATGAGGATCCTCGAGTATTTCGGTGTCACCGAGAAGCAGATCAAGACCGTTGGCAAAGCTAGTAGAACGCTCTTCGACTACGGAAGAAGGTGAAAACGCTGTCTTTAAGTAGGTATCGATAGCTCTTGGAAAGTCAGCGTGACTACATCGCTTGGCTTCCTAACCAAGTTCCCTATCCTAACGCCTATCAACATCTTAACACCTTTGCTGCTAGCAACATCCACGAGCCTCTGAGTTATTATCCCGTCGAACACCACGGCGTAGATCTTTCCGTAGTCGATCTTCTGAAGCTTGTCAACAAGATCTCTGACGGGGATTCTCTCAACGGCTCTCCACTGGCTATCGTACAGCACCGCCTCTAGCGTTCCTAGCAACTTCTTCGCTTCCTCCACCACCTCCATAGGTATTTCGTACGTCTCCCTAACCTCGACGGGCTTAGCAACGGCTTGCTGTGCCGGTAGAGTCTCCGTAGCCACACCTACCTGTGCTCGAATGGGCTGTGGTGGAGCTTGGGCTTGCTGTGGCGAAGGTTGTTGCACGGGCTGAGGAGTTTCCTCAACCTTCTTACCTTTCTCCTCCCTCTCCTTCTTCTCCAGCATCGCTAGGAACTGGCTTGCTGGAACAGCGTTCTTCAAAGCCTTTGCTATCTCCTTAGCTGTTAGCTCCTCAACCTCTTTACCA
>JALWBS010000138.1:0-575 GCA_027037025.1 Desulfurococcales archaeon
ATTCTTCCCCCGAGCGGTGGCCAGCTTTCCATTCCATTTGGCTCTGTTCTCAAGAACTTCCTTCCAGGTGGCATGAGTCTTGGAGGGACAGGAACAAAGGAAGTACTTGCATTACTTGAATCAAGGAGAATGGCCGAGGACGTGATAGCAAAATTTAATTTGATGAGCTACTTTAAAACGAAAAAACTGGACAAGGCAATAAAATACCTGGGGCGTATAACAAAGATAAAAGTTGATGATAAAACCGGCGTCATTGTAATCAAGGTTAGGACAACAAGCCCACAAATGAGTGCAGATATTGCAAATTTTTACGTAGAAAACCTTGAAAGGCTAAATGACCTTTTGAAGATTTCTGTTACGAAACCCTTTGTGAAAGTTCTTGATCCTGCTCGTCCACCAGATGTGAAAGCATGGCCCAAGAACGCCGTAAACACCATCATCACATTCATCTTCCTGATACTCGTGCTCTCCAGTTACTTTATCTATCGAGAATATACCAACCCATTTGTAAGGGAACCTGAGGCTTTTGAAGACAGTTTCGAAATACTCGGGCTCATTCCAGGTAAAATTAATAC
>JALWBS010000138.1:585-1887 GCA_027037025.1 Desulfurococcales archaeon
GCCTTCTTCCCGGTAATTGATGAGCAGTCAAAAATTGAAGAAATTTTCGAGTCAATCAAAACAGAAGGCTTCGTGCTTCTTCAGTCTCCACTGCAGAATCCAGTTTCGAGAGAAAATCTAAAGGGATTTAAAAGCTTTGTGATCCTTGCAGAATTCAATGTTTCACCAGCCGGAGCTTTGATGGAACTTAAGGAATTAATTGCAGACGTGAGTAACACTAAGCCGGGGCTGATAATCTATGGCATAAGTAAAAAGTTCATTTCAAAAAGGTATCAATACATTTTCCCTGAATTAAGGAGTGGTAAACCATGAAAAAGGTTTTGATCATTTTACTATCTCTT
Organism: Desulfurococcales archaeon; assembly: GCA_027037025.1. Lineage (GTDB taxonomy): Archaea > Thermoproteota > Thermoprotei_A > Sulfolobales > Ignisphaeraceae > JAADCV01. The sequence goes on from JALWBS010000138.1 coordinate 927, forward strand.
GGCTTTGTTTATGCACAGACAGACCTCTCAAAACAATTAAAAGCTTTGGGAATCTCCGAGCAGCAGTTGCAAAAGCTCATGGAGCAGGCTTCGCGCGAGAAGAAAAATGAAAAAAAGGGTAACATCCAGAAAACAACAGTACCAGCAGAGTCTCTGGCAATAAAACCTACGCCTACCTATTCCAGCATAGAGAAATCGTTTATGAGAAATTTTTCTCTCGAACCCGACACGGTTATAAAACAGTTTGGCTACGATATTTTCAAGGCAGAGTCCACTGTATCATTTGATACCCTCAACTTCAACCTTCCTGTGGGCTCAAACTATGTCATAGGCCCGGGGGATGAAATTATCATAAACGTCTGGAGTGACGTATTTCAGCAAACTTTCGACCTCTACGTGGACAATTACGGCAAAATAATTCTACCCAAAGCCGGTGCCACCTATGTCTGGGGAATGACCTTTAAAGAGGCCCAGAAACTTATCAAAGATAAACTCAATAAACACTTCACAAACGTGAAATTTGACATCGCCCTTGGGAAAATTCACTCGGTTTCAGTCTTAGTTCTCGGTGAGGTCAACAAACCCGGAATTTACAGGGTCTATCCCATTTCATCTCCCATCCAGCTACTCTACCTCGCTGGCGGGGTAAGGAAAACCGGGAGCTTGAGAAGGATTAAAATTATCAAAAAAGACGGCACGATAAAGTACATTGATCTCTATGATTTGCTTGTAAAAGGTAAATCCGTCCCTATCTTTAGCTTCGAAGATGGGGATATGGTCTTTGTCCCTGTTATCGGAAAGGTGGCAGCAGTCATTGGTGCTGTCAAAAGGCCCGGAATTTACGAAATCAAGAATGAGGCAACTGTGAGTGATTTAATAAAACTCGCAGGCGGTTTCCTTCCAACATCGTATAGATATCATCTTCAACTTCAGAGAGTGGTAAATGGGCGTGTGCTCATCG
>JALWBS010000139.1 GCA_027037025.1 Desulfurococcales archaeon
ATGTCGCCAGCGTGAGCAGCGATCTTAGCAGCGATCAGCCCCTCCTTAACCTGTTCCGGCGTTGGTAGGGATAGGTGTTCGGCGGGAGTTAAGTAGCAGATGAGATCGGCTCCGCTAGCAGCTGCTAGGGCAGCCCCTATAGCAGCTGCTATATGGTCATAGCCAGGGGCTACATCCGTAACTAGAGGCCCTAGTACGTAGTATGGAACTCCTCCGCTCAAGCTCTTCATGAGCTTGACGTCGGTTACGACCCTATCTAAAGCCATGTGCCCAGGGCCTTCGATCATAACCTGCACCCCTTTCTCAATCGCGTTCCTAGCGAGCCTCGCGTTGTTGATTAGTTCCTGAACCTGGAACTCATCGTGAGCATCGCAAAGAGCTCCGGGCCTCATTGCATCGCCTATGCTTATCGTTGCGTCGTACTCCTTGAAGAGCTCGAGTAGGTAGTCCCAGTGCCTTAGATACGGGTTCTCCTCGTCGTTCTCTATCATCCACGCAGCGAGCATCGCACCTCCTCTGCTCACGATGGGGGCTACGCGCTTGCTCTTCACAACCTTCTTAGCCATGTCCTTGGTCACGCCGGCGTGGATCGTCATGAAGTCCACGCCGTCCTTGAGGTGCCTCTCGACGATCTCTATGAACCAATCCGATGGCATGCCGATTCCCCCGTACTTCTTGACCCCCTCGATCCATGCTTGGTACGTAGGAACAGTCCCTAAGGGAAGCGGCTCGGCTACCCGCATGATCTCTCGACGTATCGCGTCTAGATCTCCCCCAGTGCTGAGATCCATTATCGTATCGGATCCGTACTCAACAGCTATCCTCGCCTTCTCCTTCTCCATCTCGATGTTGACCACGGTTCCGCTGGTACCCACGTTGACGTTCACCTTAGTGCTCAAACCCTCTCCAACAGCTACGACCCTAATCTTACCCAAGCGCTTGACGTTCCTAACGATGATCGCCCTTCCCGTGGCTATGAGCTTAGCAAGCTTCTTCGGATCCACACCCTCTCTCTTCGCTGCTTCCTCGATCTCCTCAGTCACGATGCCTCTCCTAGCTTCCTCGATCAAGCTCCCCATAGCAATCCCCCCACTCCTCATAGAGCGCGAGTTATTATACGAGAATGATTTGAGAGATCGATTGGGAGAAGCTCATGAAGAGCTTTGAAATCGTGTTGAATCCTGAGCTAGGCTCTAAAGTTGTTGCTGAGGTTGAGCGTCGAAGTCTCGTGTTATCGTACTTCATAGCATCGACAATGACTTCCACGATCCCTGGAATAAGCATAGCTGGGGCCTCTCCTCAAGCAACGCTCTATACCCCAGCTCTAGATGTTGAGTACCTCGTCTACGGCTTGCCCCGCAGCATGAGGATAATCCCGGTTACTCCCGAAGGATTGCCGACCCCTGCGATAATAACGCGAGTATCTATCAACATACTCGACGAGCCGCTGATCGTAGTCGATGCTGGATCCTATCTCGATCCTATGCTTCCGCACGTGGATCTCCCGTCTAGATGCGTTGGTAAGAGGATAGATGTTGAGGCTGCGCTGAACAACGGTACGGCTAGGAAGCTCTACGACGAAGCTCGGCTTCTCGCTAAAACAATCCTTCCAAGGGATTGCGCGGTGATCGTGGGCGAGAGCATGCCAGGGGGAACGACTACCGCGATGGCGATCATGGAGGGTCTTGGCTACCGAGCTAGGGATAAGGTCAGTAGCGCATCCCCCCGCAACCCGTTAGACCTTAAGTGGAAGGTCGTTAGCACAGCCCTCGCTAGACTAAGGAAGAGTGGGAATGATGTGTTTAAGGTGATTGACGAAGTTGGAGACCCTCTGCACGTCTCTATAGCGGGGTTCGTCCATGGAGCTATGGAAA
>JALWBS010000140.1 GCA_027037025.1 Desulfurococcales archaeon
CAACGTAGTGACCAGTCTCGAGAGCTAGCTTAAAGATCTCTAATATGCGATAGAGTGCGAGGTGATGCCATGGTTGTGGTTGAGGGGTTCGAGGTAAGGGAAGATCTTTACTACGATGTTGAGAACCACGTTTGGGTCAAGCCCGTGAACGGCGAGGTTCTGGTTGGTCTAGACGATGTTGGGCAGTACTTAGCGCGCAGAATAGTCTTTGTTAAACCGAAGCCTCCGGGTAGCGTCGTTAGGAAGGGAGAACCCGTCGCGATGCTGGAATCCGTTAAGTGGGTAGGCCCCCTACCCTCCCCCATGAACGGAGTCGTCGTAGAGGTTAATCAGGAGGTCGTTAGGAGGCCTATGCTCATAAACAGGAAGCCTTACGAGGCATGGATTGTTAAGCTGAGGCCCGAGAACTTGGAAGAGAGTTTGAGAGAGCTGGTCACGGGAAACGAAGCCGTTGAGAAGATGCGTGAGGACATAGTGAGGAGGGGCGTCAAGAAGGGTAGGTAGAGCTATGGAGAAGGTGTACCGCGATGTCGTAGTCATAGGCTCCGGCGTTGCTGGGCTAAGGGCAGCGATCGAAGCTAAGCTTCGAGGACTCGACGTAGTTGTGCTGGTCAAGACCCGGGCTACCTGCAGCGCGTCGATCATGGCTGAGGGCGGGGTGAACGCCGCGATAGCTAGCGTCGATAGGGACGACACCTGGGAAAAGCATTTCTTGGACACGGTAGAAGCGGGGGCGTACCTAAACGACCAGGATCTGGTCGAGGTGCTTTGTAAAGAGATCGTTGATAGGGTGTACGAGCTCGAGGAGTGGGGAGCGATGTTCTCGCGCACTGCAGAGGGCTTGATAGCTCAACGAGCCTTCGGTAGACAGAGTCGTAGAAGAACTTGTTTTGCAAGCGATAGGACCGGGCACGAAATCGTTGTAACGCTGCTAAGCGTGGCTAGGAGCTTGGGGATAGAGATCGTTGAAAACAGGTTCGTTAGCGATCTTCTGCTCGATGATGGTGGAACGAGAGTCGTTGGAGCGATTGCGTGGAACGTGGCGGACTGGAGTCCCGAACTCTACATAGCTAAGTCGGTGGTTCTCGCCTCCGGTGGAGCAGCGCAGGTCTACGAAATCACTACAACTCCTTCGGAAGCGACTGGCGATGGCTATGCAATGGCTCTGCGGATAGGTGCTCACCTAAAGGATATGGAGATGATACAGTTCCATCCGACGGGGCTCGTATACCCGGAATCAGCGAAAGGTTTGCTCGTGACAGAGGCTGTTAGGGGCGAGGGAGGGGTTCTGAAGAATAGCTTAGGAGAGAGGTTCATGGTGCGCTACGCTCCTAAGGAGATGGAGCTCGCAGGTAGGGACGTAATTGCTAGAGCTATATGGCGCGAAATCCTTGAAGGTAGAGCGACTCCCCACGGTGGCGTCTACCTAGATGTGACTCACATCCCCTGTGAAAGGATTAAGGAGAGGCTCGAATCTACCTACAGATTACTGAGTCGGTTCGGCATAGACATGTGCAAGGAACCCATAGAGGTTGCCCCAACAGCTCACTACGTAATGGGTGGGATTGCTATAGACATCAATGCGGCTACCGATGTGAAGGGACTATACGCTTGTGGGGAGGTTGCGGGGGGTGTGCATGGAGCGAACAGAGTTGGTGGTAATTCGCTCGCCGAAGGTCTGGTATTTGGTAGGCGAGCGGGGTTAGCCGCAGCATCATTCGCAGCGTCATCAGGTTTCAGAGCTCCCAATAGATCCGTTCTGGAGAATGCTGTTCAGAGAGTCGAGGCCGTACTAAGGCGAGATACCGAGAAAGGTTCCGGGGTTACGTACAGG
>JALWBS010000141.1 GCA_027037025.1 Desulfurococcales archaeon
ATCGTGAGCACTACAACACGTAGAGAGACTCTCCTAGGCTTAAGCAAGGAGACTCACCCCGAGACACAGCGCCAACATCGATACCTCTGCGATCAGCGATCTGATGAGACCCAACCTCTTCTTCCTTACGATCAGCGAGCCGATCATGGAGATCAGCATTGCTGCTGAGAGCACGTACCTACCCTCAGCTAAGCTCATGGCTAGACACGTTACTAGGATCGCGTAGCTGGATCCTCTTAGAACCAGCGGGAGATCCTCAGCTATCCAACGCGATCTTATCGTTAGCAGCGTTAGTACGAGTATCGATACCCAGACGAGGACTGCGTACGGCTTGTTTCCAGCGATGCGGTACGCGATCACCATGGGTATCGCAGTCACGATTATCGGTATCCATAGGTAGCTCGCAATATCCTTAACCAGCTCTCGTAGATGCATGGACTCAGCGAAGCTCTTAGCAATCACACTGGCCAGAGACATCCCCGCGATGAACCCCACCATCAATGGGTCGTGGCAGAGGTACGTTGCTACGATGGCGAGCAGGGGTTGAACGATCAGGAGCTCTTCGCGTATCAGGCTCAGAATCGAGACCGCTACGCAGATGAGCACTATCGTTAACCACGTCGGTGTCATCCAAGCGCTACCTCGAGGCCCTTGTCAACGACTTCGAAACCCAGGCCGAGCTTCTCGAGCAAACGACCGCAGTACCGAACTAGCGAAACGTGGTCGACCTCAACGCTATCGCTAGCCGATACGACCACGACAACCCCTCTTCTGAACCGCGAGAGGAGTTCTAGGAAGTAATCGACCTCGTTAGCCAGCGTATAGAGATCCGTGACGAGGATCACGTAATCGTAGGTCTCGGGGCTCAACCCCCTCATCCTAAGGTACTCCAGCAACTGCGTCGCTGAACCCCGGAACCCCTCGAGGTAAGAGACCCACGAGTAGCATCGATACAGCTTCTCCCGATCCAGGGATACCCCCTCAACGATCTTCGGAGCCCCAGAGACTAGGAGAGCCAGGTCTAGCGATACCCCAGGTACGCTCAGAGCCTCGACCACGCTATGGGCGAGCCTAAGCACTCGATGAGCTAGCGTATTGGCTCTTACTCCGACGATCCATGCGTAGCGCTTAACGACCGTGACCAGCAGCACCTTAGCTACGGACTCACCCCTATCCACTCTAACAACCATTCTCCTCTCACGCGCTAGAACTCTCCAAACGATCTTCCTAGGGTCATCGCCAGGCTCGTAGTTTCGAAACCCTTCGATGTCGTACATACCGTAGCTAGACAAACCCTTAACCATGCCCACGAGCTTAGAGACAGAGCGTACCTCGACGCTCAGATCCACGCTGAGGGGCACGGCTACGATCCTCGCTTCCGAACTCCGTGAGAAGCATCGGCACATGGTTAGAGCAGCTCCGTAGATGCACACGGTCATATCCTTCAGAACGTGTTCGCCTGGGCTAAGCGCTCTAGCTCTGTACATCGAGACCGCTCTATAGCCCTTCGGCAACCTGATGGATACGGCTGGTCCTCGCTCTAGAGCTTCGATCGTTGGGGGCAAGATATCGATTACCTCGACCCGGGGCAGGGATAACGAACTTCGGTTCTCAACCTCTACAACGACGTTGAACACCTCGAGCTCCCTTACGTACCTACGCTCAACTCTTCTAACAAGATTGATGCTCTCGGCATCTACCGCGGATAGGTACCAGAAATCGTTGAGTAGAACAGCTAAGCAAATCCCAGCTATGGTGAAGAGGATCTCGGATCCTCTGGCTAGCGACCACACGAAGCATATCACTGAGAGGGCTATGAGA
>JALWBS010000142.1 GCA_027037025.1 Desulfurococcales archaeon
GCGATACTACAGATAACCCTGCGAAGTGTTACGAAGTCGTATCGAAGCTCGTGAACATATCTAACGGGATTGAGAAGGCTACTTTGGTGATACTCGACCCTAGTGGATTATCTACAGTTATAAGAGGGGATCCGAGTCTCTATCGCATCGAGGAACTACAGCAAGAATCTCAAGAATCTTCTGAGACTAAAAACGTATTCAGAGTCGTTATAGGGAGCGAAGCAGCTACTCAATCCTGATAATCTTCCCCTCCTCCTTAACTGCTCCCTTCTTCTTGAACCTTATTTCGAGAACTCCATTCCTAAACGTTGCTTTGGCGCTATCGATATCTACACCAGTTGGAAGCTCTATTTCCTTACGGTACTTACGATCGTGATTCGATGCTTCGACAATGATGTGCCTATCGTCTAAAGCTCTAACCTTTATCTTGTCCTTATCCACGCCCGGAAGTTCCACGATGACTCTGATCGAGTCGTCCTCTTCGTACACGTCCGTCAACGGCTCGGTCTCTTCAGCAACGACTATCTTGGGTTTCTCGAGGCCGTACCTCTTAACGTTACCAAACTCGTAGATTCGGGGTCTTCCATCGGGTCCGATCTCTATTCTGAACCCGTAGACGATGGGTCTGGTAATCATCGCCTCTTCGGGTGTTACCAGACTTAACCGTCGTTCGAACTCTTCGAACTCTTCCCAGATCTCCCGGAATAGCTCGTCTATAAGATCGAAGAGAGATCTTCGCCTCCTCTTCTCGGGCATTCGTAACACCCATGCCCTACTCTCTTCGGGGGTTAAATCCATTCTGCTATAATCACGTATCTGAGCCCTACGTCCACTACGTCAGGATCTATCAATGCAGCCTCGTACATTTCGTCAGGTTTACTAACGTCTAGCACTCGAGTTGCTAGACCCATAGATTCGAGCTTCTTAGCGATGTCCATAGCCTTCTCATGCGCATCTGCAAAGGCCACTATGCTCCTTCTCACAAACCTGAGCACCGTCCCAAGAGGGGTTTTTCCGTATGCAAACATACTTACCAACACCTTCTCGGGGTTCCCAATTTAACACCTCTTCGAAGAGTTAGTTAAATCACCTAGTGAGATCGTGTTCGAGATAATCGTAGTTGCACTCTTCGGAGACTCTGAGAGCGAACGTGCGTTGGAAGTGGCTAGGGAGGCTTGCCTTAGAGCGCTGAGGGAGCTTGGAATGAAAGTAGTCGTGCGCCCCGTGGTGATGTGGAGAGACCTTGGATGCGGACCGTATCCGGTAACCGTAGTCAACGGAATCATCGTTTCCGTAGGGAGAGCTCCAACAGTTGAAGAGATCTTAGACGCCCTTCGATCGCCTTACCGTGCCTCGCATCGCGATCAAGTAACTGCCCCGGCTGCGATCATTGTTAGCGACGATGAAGCCTTCCGAGCTGCGCAAGAGGTACCTCATTATTAATTCTCTGAAAGAAGCTAGCCAGAGTTGGGAGGTCGTGGCGGTGTAGATGAAGGTCTTGGATGTAGATGTGCTACTCCTAGGCTACGGATTGCACAACGCGGTGGTAGCAGATAGGGTGCTTAGAAACCGCAGCGACTTGAAGATCTTGGCGGTCGATACCAATTTGAAGCCTGGAGGATGCTTAGCTCCCCTCGCAACGATAGTGGGCAACGTGTCCCTCGTACCAATGATTGAGAGAGCCCGCAGCACAGCATTCCAAGCTGACGTAATTGTGCTCAAGGAGGGGGATTTTGATAGCAAGTTCGCTGGATTCGAAGATCCTACAGCGTTTCAGAGACTGTGGTTTAGGGATTGGATCAAGGTATTCGAAAGC
>JALWBS010000143.1 GCA_027037025.1 Desulfurococcales archaeon
GACATTCCGAAGTACAGAGAAATATTGTTTATCTGGTAAAGCTCGTACAAAGTAATAATGAAATTCATTATGCAAAAATCATGGTAATGTCCATAGACAGCACTAATTACTCAATAACTTTAAAGGGAGCATATCAGACTATTCCTGGTCTCAAGAGAGTGGGTAACGCAGCGAAGTAAGGAAGAATTATGAGAGTTTTTGTAGGGGCGGGGCCCTTCGGGCCCCGCCCCAATTTTTTATGAATTAATCCAAAATAAGTTCCTGTGATTAGATTATCTGAGAGATGCCTTCAGCAAAATCACAAGTTATTGCATTGGTTTCCACCGAATATGAGGGGAATACATCTTTAACTTTTAATTTCCTTACTCTGACCCGGTTGCCGCATGGATTGTTTGTGTGAACGAGTAAAGCAGAGAATACAACCGTTAGACAATCTATAGAATTTATGAATAGGTTTTATCCAGGTGAGCCTATTAGAAAAATCTCAAATCCCTTAATTTTTGTTGAAAAATTTGCCCCCACGTACAGAGTGCGTGGGGGAGATTAGGAGGTAGGAATTTTCGAACACAATCTGTCCAGGTTGACAAAAACTAAGTTAAATTGGTTGACAATCAGGTTGACAATGGCTAATATACCAGCATGGACAAGAAGGATAGGGAAATACTGGAATACATCTTCAATGATAATAATGCAACACTTTCAGAAATTGGTCGAAGATTTGGTATTAGCAGACAGGCAGCTCATAAAAGGGTAAAAAGGCTGATAGAGCAGGGGTTATTGTTAAAGATCGGGAGAACAAAAAATTCAGGATATGTTTTAACTGAAGAGGGAATAAAAAGTATCGGTAAAAAAGTAATTCCGAAGAATCTGGTAACAAGACAGGCAATAAAAAGGGAGATAAGATTCAAATTTAAGCCTGATGAGTCGGAAGACATAGCATTTGATAAGGTCGCCACGGTAACAAATTTAAAAAAGTTTCTTAACAGGAACGCCTTAGATATTTGCAGGTACGTTTTTACAGAAATATTCAATAATGCCATTGACCATTCATCGTCTCCGCGGATAGATGTCGTTGTTGGATTTGAAAATTACAGTTTGAATATGAAAATCAGGGATTATGGAGTTGGAATTTTTAAGCGAATAGCAGATGAATTGGGACTTAATTCTGAATCAGATGCAATTACATGGCTTATACCCGGGAAAACAACCACGCAGAAGGAGAGACACACAGGTGAAGGCATTTTTTTCTCATCAAAAGCATCAAAGAAAATGGTTATTAAATCTCATAAACTGGCATTACATTTTGATAATTATGGTCAGGAAGTTTGGGTTGAGAAATTGAAGGGATACATAAAGGGTACTGCTGTTGCCTTTGTTGTACCCTATAACATGAGGAAAAGATTGAGTGATATATTCGAGATTTATGCGCCATACAGGTATGATTTTAATTTCCAGATATCCAGGGTGGTGGTGACTATCCTGGGTAAAAAGCTTATTTCTCGGTCCCAGGCAAAAAGGTTGGTTCAGCCTATAATGGGGAAATTTAAAGAGGTAATATTTGATTTCAAAAAAGTTGAGATGGTAGGGCAGGGGTTCCTTGATGAGCTCTTAAGAGTTTTCCCGTCTGGTGAAAAGGACTTAATTGTCAAAGTAATAAATGTTCCTCGAGAGCTTATCCCCTTTTTCAGGCGTATTGAGGTTGACAAAAATAGAGTCCATCTGGTTGACAATCAGGTTGACAATGTGGAATAAAAACAACTTAGGCTCTTGGTAATCAGGTCAGCAATGATAGAGCAGAGAGTCTATTGACAAGAAGTAAACTTTCTTTAGATTCCCATCCTCTGGTGTGATGTAGCCAGTTTGAACTGGCCCTGGTGCAACCACTTTGACTGTTATCCCATACTGTCTCAGTTCGAAAACTGTCGCTTGCCCACCGTTCTGGTGGATTGTCCGAAGGACTTCATCCGCTGTTTTGCTCTGCTGAGCATTGAAAAAGGCAAACCCGGGGCCATGTATCTCTTCCTGATCAGAGTTGGCAGAGGGTGGGCGAAAGAAATGTAGGAATACACGCGCATCCTGGGCGGCAAATGCTCTGGCCGTAGCCGCACCGATTCCGTAGGTGTTATTTGCCCCTGTAACAAGAACCACTTTGCCTTTCAATCCAGGATCCATCATGATCTCACTCTCCCAATTAAAGTTTTACGGCATTAAAACAAAGGGATGTTAGTCTTACCTGCATATTGTCATCGTTCTCGATTCGCCCTTGACGCATGATTACGGGTCGAAATTTTACTTATGTTCATGTGTAGCCGTATCAGCTGCATACTATTGTTAAGCAATTTCTCCAGCGATTGCTAACCCCAATATTGCATTTTAGAAACCTTTTCAGCAAATCTGATCCCCTAATTTCTACCAGAATCGCTGGGGCGCCAACCTGCGAGATACTTATCCACCAAAGAGAGCAGCTCGTCCGCACCTTCTGGATGTGTTGACTTCAGCTTCTCAATTCTATCACGGAGAACATCTTCGTTTCCATACAATTCAACCAATTCATCCCATGCGAGGCGAACGGAAGGCCGCACAAATCGACTCCCCATAGATTGACTGTAAACCTCAACCTGAGCGGATTGTAGAAGAGCAAGAGTCATAAAGGGTGAATCAGGGATACCCAGTGGAGGTTCTTCTGGGCCTGCTCCGCGTTTCACAAGTAATAAAATTCTGAGGAGACCTTTTTCCTTTATTAAAGTGCTAATAGAGGCAGAACGTACCTCATCTCTCCATTCTTTTTCGAAGTTCTCTGCTGCTTTCTTTGACACAAGTTTATGTCCTGCCCCTTCTTGATAGCCGACCATCGTGATCAATAATTCCTTTGCGTAAAGGGTATTGAGATGGCGAATAATATTTCTAACAGCTTCCTCTACTCTACTGTGGTCCTGTAAAGAGCGAATTAACCGGTAAACCACACGGCTCACAATTAATTCAGGCCCTAAATCAAACATCCCCAATGGTCTCTCGGGTATTTCAGGTAATATATTGAGCAGCACAACTACCCCTGGTACCACATGCTCAGCACGAAATCTATCTTCAAACACTTCCAAGGAAGCTATAACGTCTTCCAGCCGTGAAGGGTCAAGTGAACGAAGATAATGGTTGAACTCTTCGAGGTCTGCCATTTTCTCGAAAGCCCGCTCAGCGTCCACAAACGCTTGTAACCCTTTACTTGGAAGACGTTCTAAATAAAATCTAAGGATGTGCTCATGAGCAACGCGTCGTTCTTGAAGCCATCGTTTTTTCCACTCATCTCCGTAACGAAGACCACCTATATGTCGTTCGGCAGCAGGGAAAATCCGCGTTATAAGTGCTCGAACAACATTAGCTTTATTACCAGCCGTTTCAATCAATTTGTCAATCTGCTCCTTCAGGGGGGACTGATTTTCGTAAGTATCTAAAGTGATCTCAGAGGTCTCAGTGAGTCCGTCGATAGACTCATGTATCTGATAGAAAACATCAGGTAGGAAAACTCGAATAGCCTCCAACGCTAACACATCAACAAGGGCAACTTGGCCGTTTAAGTTTAGTACTGTACCATGGACAGCAAGTGCATAACGCCGCACATCTCGAATGTTTTTGAATAAGGGACGAATAATTTCCATGAAAACATCTGGCCAGCGCTCTTTTTGAAATGGACCAGGATTTTTAATTCCGTCAATCGCTTCGTTAATAGCTTGTGAAATATGCCTGTTCAGTATTTGGTTTGGAATTGCGGGGAGGTCAACACTGATCTGGAGTATCTTTTCAAGGTAATCACGACCAGGAAGACCTTGCTCAGTAAGAGCTTGCTCTACTCGAAGACGATCGAAAGCCAAAATATAAATAACATTAGGAAAATTCGCGGTCAACCGAACAAGCTTGAAGATATCCTGAATCTCTGACACAGTTAATCTGTCAATGTCATCAATGATTACAACAATCGGTTTATCAAGAGTTGCCAAAGCTTTCTCAACTTTGACTCGAGAACTGGTAATGCCCTCCTCTCTACGCTGGAGAATCTTGGCTAAAGTCTTTGAAACTTTTGAACTTCCTTCAATCAATGGACCTACAAAAGGTAACGAGCCCAACCCAGAAAAAATCTCTCCGTAACTTTTTAAAGCCTTTCCGATTTCATGAAGGGTAGAATTGAGTTTCAATTGTGTAGAAAGTTCAATGAAGAATGAATCTATAAGCTGTTCAGTGCCACTAAACATCCATGGATTGAAATCAAGCACAGGAACACGGAGATTTTCCAAATATCCCCGTACCAAGTTAACGAAGGATGTCTTTCCAGATCCCCAAGGGCCAAGGACACCTACAACGACACCTTCAGATATATCAAGTGACAAAAGTTGCTTAGCAAATGACACCGCAACCTCTGCTCTACCAAGTACATCTTCCTTTGGGGTTTTAATTGGTTTATCGGCCTTTAAGGGCATGTAATTTTTCTCCCTTTGTGCTGCTTTTTCGAAGCAGTTTGAAATTTAAACATATACAATTATTCTTCCTGCTACTGCCTGTATGTATTATTGTGAAACTATCACAACCAGCCCAACACTTATATTACAAATGACCACCACGTTTGCACGTGTAGAATCCGCTTCCTATTGTACAGAAGGTTTAGCCAGTCTTGTCTGTAAATACATCCCCATCAGCAACACGCAAAATATCGCCGATTATCAAATACGTTTGAATAATCGCCTGATTAACTTCAAACCTTGATACATTATCATGTACACCTTTATTGATTAAGTCATAAAGACGATCAAGTCTCTTTCCTATTTCTTCGATCTGCGTTCGTAGCAAATTCCCAGAGCGACTTTTAGACAACTTTTCATAGACGAACTGCCACAATCTCGCAATATAATTCTCGTCTGTAAGTTTGTGTTTTTTTCCATCAAACCCCACCACCCAATGAAGTCCCGGGGGATAAAGAGCATCCGCCAGTGATTTGAGTAACCGTCTGCACGAAACGAGAGCCTGAGCCCAAGACTCCGGTTCGTCATCCTTGATACGCCTATAAGCGCTTATAAACTGTTTTAAAGATTCTGGGCTGATTTTTTCCAGCTTTGCCTCAACATAAAGTCGATTCTGCTCAAAAATGTCTGTGTAAATTTGCCCGAATAATAGTTCTTTCTCAACTGAGATCAGAAACTCATATACTCTCTGCCGTATTCTTTCCAGCACCTTCTTCATCTCCTTTAATTCATGCAAAAACATAGTTTTAATTATGCTGTTAGTATTGTTTACATAATATAAATCAGCCGGATGTAATCCATTTGGAATTTTCACATTGTTAATTTCTTTTTCAATATGTTGTATCTCTTCTTCTATTTCGCCAACCCCCATATGCAAATATGTTTCTTCTACCTTCCCCAAAGACGGATCTGTGAGAATCTTGACCTTCCTCTCATGTGCCCATTGTACTGAAAATCTTTCTTTAAGTGTTCGAAATTGGTCTTCCTTAATATGAAGTTTGAGATTTCCTAAAACTTCATATTTTAAGGTTTTATCAGTCAAGTCTATCATTTCCCATTCAAGCCACATTAAGTTGTAGAAATCATCACGCAGCTTTGCTACTCTAATTGCCTTACGAATGACAGCGCTCAAAGGCTTGTTTCCACTCTCGATTTCAGAAAGAGACTCTGTTACAATAGTTAATATATGATATTTAATTTCCATTCCCATACCAAAAGGATACCACTGATAAAACTTGCAGATTCACGTTACCGGATACCGCTTCCTCAAAATCCCATTCAAAATGGGAATTCCACAATTTATGATTATTTATATGCCTTTTGTATTTTGATGTCAATACCTCGATTTTCGTCAAAATCGCTTTCTCTTCATTTACTGTGTGTGGCTTATGAATTGCCTAAGTTGACTCTGTAAGTAAAGAAATGTTCACACTTTCACCGATATAATATGCACTCTGCTGGCTTTCTCATTTTTACGGTGAGGAAATGTTCCTTACCCCCACCACTTTCCCTTTATTAAATTAGTCAATATTGTCAATTCTTTAAAAGTGTGATGAAAACTTGCGAAATCGGGCCTAAATTCCCTTGACAGGTCCACTATAAGCTCAATACAATCTTTTACCTGATTTTTCAAAGGGAGGTTTCACATTGGCTGTTGAAATCATTAAAGAAATTAAAGAGGCAGAGCAAAA
>JALWBS010000144.1 GCA_027037025.1 Desulfurococcales archaeon
GTCAAAGCTATACAATGTTAAGATTGGGAACATAGGTGTGTTTTGCAAGGATGATTCATGCATTGAGAAACTACTTCAGGAGGTGGGGAGAGAAGCATTAGCATTCTAGGAAAACCATCGCTTCGACATGCTTAACACGAAGTACCTGCTTCTCAATTAAGTACGTAGTTACGATCTGCGATCAGTACCTATGACATATTTCGGAACGAGACAATCCCCTTGAATAATCGCTCTCGTCAGGACTAGTATGAAGCGGAGAGACTAGGTTATCTCGATGATCTTCCTAGAGCTCTCAAAGTACCTCTTCGCTTCCTCAGTAGTAGCTACGTGGAGCTCTACCGGTGCATCCCAGGGGAGTTCGTATAGATCTATCGCACGCTCAAGGATTTCCACCAAGAGCTTCTTCTTCGTATCCATGTCGATGTTGTTCACAACCACGAGAATGTCTATATCGCTATGAACCGTCGGATTACCCTCGGCGACGCTCCCAATCACGAATACTTTTGCCTCGGGGATCAGATCTTTCACAGCCCTAGCTATCTTCTCAGCATACTCTCTCCATTTCCGTAGGTGTTCAAAGTAGTATCTAACCCAACTTGGCATTCCTACACACCCCCCTCAAGCCTGCGTACTTGAAAACAACCTCAACTCGCTAAGCGAGCCACCCATTCACGCGGCAATCAAACTGATCTTCTTGAGGGTTCCGGTCGTGGGGTCCACCACGAAGCCGAGAGCCTCCAACGCCCTAACCCCTATCAACACGTCTAGAGGCATCTCGTCAACGATCTCGATGATCACGTAGCCCTCCGAATCGAACAACCTGATTCTTCCATAAGACACCTTCGTCTTGATGACCCTGTTATCAACGGTCCTCCTCTCCGACTCGCCTATGATGGGAAGCCTGAGCTTCTCAGCCACGCTCTTACTCACCAACACATCGCCGTTGAAACCCGTATCCACCAATGCTCGGAACTTAACACCGTTGATCTCGATATCGACAAAGGTGATTCTCCATAGCAAACTCAGAGCTCACCCTAGAACCGCATTAACATGTCGAAAGATATGCATTGATGATCTCTGAAGCCCTATGCTGAGCATGGTCATGAAGTTGAGGATATGAGCTCCGTTGGACTAGGATGTGTGGAGGTGTGGGATCTCGATGAGAATGGGGTTCTATAGGGTTAGGGTAGATCCTTCTAAGTGTCGTAACTGTGGTTTTTGTAGCACGGTTTCGGTGTGTAGGAGTCCTCAGCAATGCATTGGTTGCTTAGCGTGTTACTGGGCCTGTCCTTACGAGGCTAGGGTTGTTGAGGTTGTTGAGGAGGAGCGTAGGTTGATCAGGATCAGGGTGGATGGTGTTGATTACGAGGTTCCCGAGGGTATAACCGTTGCCCGAGCTCTCGAGCTGATAGGGTTTGGATTCGCGCCACCGGGTTCGAAGGGTATTAGCCTTGCTTGTGGAACGGGTGGTTGTTGGTCCTGCGCTGTTATCATCGATGGTTCCCTCGAGCGTTCGTGCATAACCCCTGTTAGGGATGGTATGGAGGTATCCACGGATGTTGAGGAGAAGGAGCCCGTGAGGATCGTTCATGGACCTGCTCCCCACCTCGTGGGTGGTAAGGCTACTCCGTGGTGGGAGGTGAACTACGTTGACTACGTCGAGGCGGCTATCTGGGTAGCTGGATGCAATCTGAGGTGTCCTCAGTGCCAGAACTACGAGGTTACCTACGACAACGTGTCTCCAGCTCTAACACCTAGGCAAGCAGCTCGAGTGCTAGCGGCTTGTCAG
>JALWBS010000145.1 GCA_027037025.1 Desulfurococcales archaeon
ATCGATGTCCATGTTCTGAGCCTCAGAGATTTCGAGGACAATCTTGTTCCAGGGAGCTTCCTATCAGGGCTCGCCCTGGGCTACGATATTCTCACCGATTCGTGCAAAGTCGAGGACAAGATCCTTCGGTTCCTCGAAGAGTTATCGAAAAAGAGGTACGTTCTCCACAACAGGTATGGGTCTTGGAACCTCGGTTTCCACGCAGCACGACTTCTCAAGCGCAGGAAGAATTACTGTATCAGTGAGAAGAGCTCGGTGTGAGGCTCTGTAACAGAGTTGAGCATGAGTATGGAGGGCGATGACTCAGGCTGCAGCCCTTCTCCGTTCCCAATGATACTTGAAGGTGGTGTGCGGAGGAGAGCGTTGGTCTCCAAGACCTGAACTTGGAATACTAGCTCGCTTGGTAAACACTTGAGTTCAGTTTGTAAACATCCTTAGACGGTGTATCGACGTACTTTCGTGCCCCGAATCAACTCTCACGCACTTCAGTAGTTCGTGATTCTCGATTTCATCTCTCGGCGCTATCCTTATGAATAGTCTTGAACTGTTTTATTAATGGGATGAGGATCAGACCTGAAGAAACGAAGATGATTGAAGATGTGATTAGGAGTAGATCTGGTGAGAGTAGCCATATTAGTGCTCCTAGAAGTGGTGCGAAGAATGTTGTTGCGATGCTTAGGGAGCTTTGCGTGTGCATTACTGTAGCTTTACGGTCGGGGTAGCGATCTAAAGCCTTTACGTATAGAGGTGGTATTGCTACCTGTGCAATGCTCTCACTTATGCTTAGCGCGATAAACAACGTTATCGCTGCGTACACGCTCTTGAAGGTTGCGAGAGCCAGTAGGCATAGAGCGATAATCAATGATGAGGCTACAACGAGGTGCGCGTACCCCAGCTTCCTTGACAGGATTCCTCCTAGCATATAGGACGCTATGTTTATGAACGATATGAGTGAGTAGAGTAAGCCTATGGAAGTTAAGCGCAATCCCAGGATATCCCTCAGGTATATGGGGATGAATCTCGATACAACCTCAGATCCTAAGGTTGCAAGAATACCGAACAGGGTTAGGTACGCCACATAGCCTACAAACACTACTCTCAAGCCCTTCGGCAGCAAGCCCCTCAAGCCATCGTAGAACCTTGCGATGAGGGGTTTACCAACCTCCCTCTCCCTCAGGGTTTCGTTGTAGGCTATGCGTAGAAGTGATGAGAGGACGCATAGACTTGCACCCAACATGACAACCGGTGCGATGCCCATGGCCGAGTACATCATCGGGAGTAGTATGTTGCCGAGAGCCATAGCGGCTGCGAAGGCGATGTTCACGAAGCTCATTACCACTCCTCGATCCTTATCATCAACGTTCTCGAGCGTGATCAGGTATACGGAGTTCGATACTATGCTAGGGACTACCACCAGTAGAACCACTGTTACCCATATCGTCTTAATGCCGCCTAACAACGATAAGAATACCAACGCATACATGAGCGGGCCGAGTATAGTCAACGGCTTTCTACCATAAACATCCGATGCAACACCTCCCAAAGGACTTAACAACGCTGATAGTATTCTTGCGACAGAGTACATCAAGCCGACTGCCAACACTCCCTGAAGTTCATTGATCTTAATGGGTAGATACCAAAAGAGGAAAGCCGTAGCGAAAGCTATGAGGAATTGAGTTATAACAGTTATCAATGCGTTACGGTAACGGAAAACCGGTAGTATCTTATCATATAGTTTCGCCAACCTAACCATCCCCTAAGCGCTTGGGAATAACCCTCCTCA
>JALWBS010000146.1:0-183 GCA_027037025.1 Desulfurococcales archaeon
TGAGCCGAGGGATTGAACCACCGAAGGAACCTGTACCCGTTGTTATCGGGAGCGAGGTAGTTGGGTTGATAGTGCACGAAAGCTGTGGTCATCCAATGGAGGCTGATCGTGTATGGGGACGCGAAGCTGCTCAAGCGGGCGAGTCCTTTGTTAAGACCAGGGGTGTGAAGCTCGGGGATAGGA
>JALWBS010000146.1:193-6129 GCA_027037025.1 Desulfurococcales archaeon
GTTGGAAGGGATAAAGCTGGGGGTCTTCGTGAAGAGCTACATGGAGTGGAACATAGATGACGAACGATGGAGTCAGAGGTACGTTGGCCTCGAAGCGTATCTGATAAGAAATGGCGAGCTAAGTGAGCCCGTTAGGAACCCCGTGCTCGAATTCACTACGCCGCAGTTCTACAGCTTGATCGAGGCTAAGGATAGGGATCTGAAGTTCTACGCAGCGTTATGCGGCAAAGGAGAACCTGGACAAGCAATACCCGTGTGGATGGGTGGTCCCAACGTTCGTTTGAAGAGCTTGTTCGTGGGGTGGAGATGAATGGAGGTGGAGAGGATTAAGGAGATCGTTGCCTCGAGGCTTAGAAACGAAGGTATCGAGGAGTGGGCTCTAGTTGTGGAGCGCCGTAGGAGCTCCATGATCAAGATAGCGAACAACGTGGTGACCGTGGTTCAAGGGTGGAACGCTGCGTGGATGGAGCTCTACGCAGCAAAGGAGAAGAAGATCGGGTACGTGGGCAGCATGGTGAGTGATGAGGGTAGCGTGTCTGCTGCTCTCGAGAAGCTACTACTATCACTGAAGAAAAGCGAGCCTTCCCCGATATACGGTCCTCTCCCCCGAGCTCACGGCAGTCCTCTGAGCGATCTGGTTGATCCACGGATAGTCGAGGAGCCGAACACTGTGTTGGAGATATCATCGAAGATCGTCGACGAGGCCCAGAGATTGGGAGTCGATAGGATAGCTGGAACGATACACTTCGGGTATCGAGAGAGGTACGCAATTACTAGCACAGGATTCGAAGCTGTTCAACCATCGACATTCATCCAGGTCTACGTGAGAGCGTTCAGAGATGAGAACAGCGGTCACTGGGCATGGGGATCGACTAGATTCGATGAGGATTCTCTGCTCTCCACGGTTAGAAAGGCTAGCGAATTCGCTACGTTGAAACTACCGCGACAGTCGATAGACCCCGGAGAGTACCAAGCCATTCTCTCACCGCTCGTGGTAGCGAACCTCGTGAACAACCTCGCATTCATGGCCTCGGGAATGATGGTGCTCATGGGAGCCTCGATGTTCGTTAAGCACGGTATAGGCTCCAAGCCCTTCTCCGACAACTTCACGCTCATCGACGCACCCTTAGAAAAGAGCTTACCCCATGCACGCGGATTCGATGACGAAGGTGCTCCCTGCACCAACAAACCCATAATCGAGAGAGGGGTTGTGAGGAACTTGCTACACAATGCGAAGACCGCTAACTACTTCAATAGTGAGACCACGGGGAACGCAGGGTTAGTGATGCCAATACCATGGAATCTGATCGTCGAATCCGGCTCGGCGGACCTCGATTCGTTGGTAAAGGACGTGAGGAGAGGATTCCTAGTGTTGAACAACTGGTACACCAGGATGCAGAACTGGATCGAAGGAACATTCTCAACGGTTTCCAGAGACGCTTTGATATACATAGAAAACGGCGAGTTCAAGGCGCTGAGCAAACAGATGAGGATCTCCGATAGCTTTGCAAACATATTCTCAAGGATAGAAGCTCTAACCAGAGATTCCTACGATGTATGGTGGTGGGAGGTAGAGATACCGACGAGAGCACCATACATGCTCATCAACAGCACGAAATTCACAAAACCCATCTAAAATACGTGACCAACGAGTCGAAGATCGCACCACATGCCGCAACCTCGCGACCCAAGCTAGCTCAATTCCCTAAGCTAGGATACCTCATTAAAGCACATCACCAACTCTTTTAGGTGCTCAGCTATTCGGTTCTCAGCTCCTTAGATCCGAGCGGTTGCGCAGAATCACGTGATGAAAGGGTAGGTTGCTGAACTGTGATGAGTAGCCTCATCACTGATTCCAAAGATCTTGGATACGTTCGCAATGCGTTGTTAAGTCTTAAATATGCATTCGCCTAGAGGATTCTTAGGCTGCTGCCTAGAGGGGGTGGCCTTGGTGCGCGAGAGTATAGATCCTAAGAAGAGGAAGATCTTGGAGATAATCGAAGAGCTGAACATCTTGATAAAGGAGATCGAGCCAAGGCTTAGAGCTAGAATGGCTTCGAAGCTGAGCGAGCTCTACTCCTTGATCATGACAACGTAAAAACTTTTTATGTTGAGCCAAACCTCTTGCTCCACTCCTCGTAGAGCCTGATGATCTCGGGAGTGATGCTAGGCTTTTTACGTCTCAACACGATTCTGAAATCCTCCATGGTTACGGGTCGGGGATCTGAATCAAGGTTTCCCCTTCTAAACAGCTCTCTAACTGTTATTAGGTAAGCCTCCATAACTACGTCCCGTATATCGCATGCCGAGTATCCTTCGGTTGCGCGTGCTAGCTCATCGAAATCCACGTCGTCGCTCAACTTGATGTACTTCGTGTAGTGTTGGAACAGCTGTTTACGCATCTCTAGGTCTGGCGGTGGTACGTAGATCCGCCTCTGGAACCTTCTGATGAAACCCATGTCGAGCTTCCACGGTTTGTTGGTGGCTGCGATCACGTATATCATCAGGTTTCTACCCTTCGTGTTCAAGCCATCCATCTCTTTGAGGAACTGGTTACGAACTCTTGCTTCCCCACCCAACTCGTGCTCGTAGATCCCTAGCAACGCATCGGCTTCATCGATGAATATCACGACGGGCTTCCGCTCCTTGGAGTACTTTTCCCGAGCATACTTGAATATTGCGGCAACCCTCTTTTCCGCATCTCCAAGCCACTTGGACATTATGTTCGCGGCATCTACTTGCATAAACACACAGTCTATTTCATTAGCTACGGCCGCGGCAAGCATCGTCTTTCCGCATCCTGGAGGTCCGTAGAGTAGTATTCCACGGGGCCATCCTAGGGGGAAGAGGTCGGGTCTCTTGCTCGGATACACTATGCAATCTAGTAGAGCTTGCTTCGCCTCCTCTAAACCAACTATCTCGTCGAAAGTTACCGGGGGTTTGTCCTCGAGAACGAACTCCTTAGCTATGCGATGGTAGTCCTCCTCTTCACCTCCGCTAACAGCGATCTTGGTTTCACGCTCTATCTTCCCCTCGAGCGCATCAGCCTTCTTGCGAAGACTTTCGGCGATCTCTCGGTACACCGACGCCAGTGGATCGTGTGGGTAGTTGCTGACTATAGTCATAAGCACCTGCGCTGCCCTTCTATAGGTCTTGGCTGCTTCGACGAGGTTCCCCGCTTTTTCATGAACCAACGCTTCGTCTATGTACTTCTTAGCTATGGACTCGAGGTACGCTCTGCTCAACGCGCACACCACGGTCGAGAACACGCTGTCGGCAATGGATACGTAAAAAGGGTTAACGCAGTAACCTTATCAGCCCACGTCTTTCAAGATCCCTCAGCGCTGCGATAACCTCCCTCTTGCTAATGCCCAGACTCCTAGCACACTCATCAACGTTTAGCAGACCACCATGCTTGAGTATGTACTCGAGAACCGCCTTCTCGATATCCATCCGCGTAAACGATGTTGGCACAGCTTCGACGGGTCTCGGAATCCTTAGCGCGTCTATAGCGGATGGTGCTCCTACCCTAGAGACCTCGAGAGGTTTCCATTCACTAACCATTCTCTCCACCTGCATGGCTTTGTCCACCGCGATATTCTTGCTCTTCAGAAACACCTCTACGTGCTCACGCATCCTCTTCTCAGCTTCTTGCTCGATCTCCCTCATCATCTCTTCGACCTCCTTACTATTCTCTATGGGATTGATGTTGATGTCCTGAGCTTTGGACGAAGCTATGAACATGTTCACGTTCGTAACGATGTTGTCGATTAGAGACGTCAGCTCAGGCATCTCGTTAACCATCTTCATCTTCAACTCGTTCAGTATAGCTACCACGGATGATAAGCTGCGGAAGTCCCTAACTATGTCGATGGTCTTAAGCCTCTCAATTACTCGCTCTACCGCTAGCTCGGCTATCGAAACGATCTTCATGAACTTCTTAACGTTGGCGATCTCCGATGCGTAGAGCTTCACCTTCTCTCGATCCCTCTTCTCCATGCTCTGAATAGCCTTGAGCATGAGCTCCTCGTATCGTTGAGACAACCTCTTTCGTATGCTCTCTAGTCGGGACATGAGTTCTTGAAGTGATTGAATGACGTAGAGCAGAGGCGTCGACCTATCCTTTCTAGAAACTATGCCGAGAATCCTAGCAAAAGAATCTAGTATACCTGCGTCAGTACTCATAGCTATCCCTTCACATGCTCAGTTACTCCCCTCCCAACACCTTCACGGTGAGGGGCTCGCCGATGTTGGTAACTATGCTACTCTCCGTCTCCGATCCTTCGATTACGGCATTGATCTCATCGAGTAGTTTGGTTATGAGATCAGCGTGCTGCTCAATATCTTTCTTCTCCTCTAATGCGCACTGCTTTGCAAACCTAAGGTAGTTCATCGCCGTATCGAAGCCCTTCTGCGGCACTTCATCCGCCGTGAAGCCCACCATTACGTACGTCATTGCTTTCTCGATCTTTATGACGAAGTTCTCCAGATCGTACGTACGTTTTCTCAACTCTTCCCGTAGCTCGTTAGCCTCCTTCTTGCACCTCTCAAGCTCCTTGCTGAGCCTTTCCTTGAGCTCTCGATAAGCGTGCTCAGGTATCTGTCCTCTACCGTAGAGATCTTCGAGAGCCTTCATCCTCCTCTTAACAACATTCAGCTTCCTCTCCAACTTCTTAGCCTTAACAAGCCACTCGGGCTTTATCTTGATGCCCTCGCTGCAGCACTCTATCCTATCAGCTGGGATATTCTCGTAGCTCTCATCGTTCTTAGCCACGTCTATCGAGGTCACAGTACCATCAACATCGCTGTATATGGCAACTAGAACCCCTAGCTTCCTACCGTAGACATCGTGGATTACCTGCCCGAGGTATTGCGATATGTCCTCTATCTTCAGAGCCATGATCAGACCCTCGCTAAGTGAGCTGAGCTTCATGAGCTCTATATAAGGTGTGTCGCTCGAAGTAATGCATAGACTACGCCGAGAACGTTGAATAACACGAACCAGAGCTTTATTGATCCCAGGACCAGCGATCCTACGTTCTCGGCGAGGCTTAGGAACTTGAAAGCGTTCTCTCCGAGCACGACCGTGTCGAGCGCGACGGATCCGTAGCTAGCTCTAGCTCTCGATAACCTTCTCAAAGCCTTTATCGCAGCGTTTCTAACGGCCTCTATCAGCTCGTTGGATGCCTCAACCGCGTAGTAAGGAGTGTCGAAGGTTGTCGCAGTGCAGAGATGATCGTCTGCCGTAACAACCTCTGCCTCATCGAATCCGCTCTCTATGAGCTGTCTGCGAAGAACGTCTCGCACACCCATAACAGCGTTGTTTCCGAATAGGTACACCACGCCAAGCTTCTTGCCGTTGCATGAGAATGCCAGGAGCTTCACCTTATGACTGCAGAGCCCCCTTACGTGGCCTCTGACCTCTTCGACTACTACAGACGCCTCGAAGTCGTTGCATGGTCTGGAGGTTCTCGACAACGCTTGCCTTAGCAACGGAAGGAATGCTTTCGGATCTAGTTCGCGGGGACCCTCGACGTTGTGGCAATCAACCACGATCGCATCTACACCAAGGTACTTACGTCCCAGCTCCTCCGCTAGAGGCTGTATCTCCTCAGGTAGGTCGTCTCCTCCCATCAAAGGATTGCTCACCGCTATTAGGTACGCTTTGCCGGTTGGCAAAACAAGCGCTTCCCTAACACCATCGTGGACGCGGAAGAACTCGAACAGCTCAACGTCATCCATCTCCCCTCCTAGTACAGCATTCACTAACCGGTGCGCAAAGATCCGTGCTTCGTGGTGCGTAGCTATATCGAGCTCGTGGCTACCAGCACCGTGAAAGATTATTGCTTCGTAACCTCTACGTTTCAGCTCCTCGTCTAGTAGATGTGGGAGAGGAGAGCTGCCCAGCTCCCGAAACGGTCCGAAGTGCACTCCGG
>JALWBS010000147.1 GCA_027037025.1 Desulfurococcales archaeon
GCGCTTAGCTCGAGGTAGTAGAGGAAGAGAATCACAGTCTTTTACCCACGAACGTATAAAACTTATAAGTTCTGCCTCATAATCGAGAAATCGCGAATGATGGTATACGCGGGGGTAGTGATATGAGTACAAAACCACACCTAAACCTGGTCGTGATCGGTCACGTAGACCACGGGAAGAGTACCCTCATGGGGCACTTTCTAGTGAAGATAGGGGCGGTCGACGAGAAGACCTGGAAGGAGGTGCTGGAGCTCGCCGCGAAGACAGGTAAGGAGTCTGAGAAGTACGCATGGTTGCTAGACAGGCTAAAGGAAGAGCGTGAACGAGGACTAACCATAACCCTCGCTTACAGAAAGTTCGAGACCAAGAGGTACTACTACACAATCATAGACGCTCCCGGGCATCGAGACTTCATAAAGAACATGATTACCGGAGCTAGCCAAGCCGATGTCGCTATACTCGCGGTCTCCGCCAAGAAAGGTGAGTTTGAAGCTGGAATGAGCCCCGAGGGCCAGACGCGAGAGCACATACTGCTCGCGAAGACCATGGGAATTGATCAGCTGATCATAGCGATAACCAAGATGGACATAACCGAGCCGCCATATTCTGAGAAGAGGTTCGAGGAGGTTCTAGGAATCCTCGTAAAGTTCCTGAAGGCTGTAGGCTACAAGCTCGACAATGTGCAGGTAGTGCCGGTCTCGGGCTGGGTTGGAGATAACCTAATCGAGCCCAGCCCCAACATGCCCTGGTGGAACGAGAAGAAGATCGAGGAGATCAAGAAGAAGTATGGAGTGAACGGTGCTAGGACTCTCCTAGAAGCCTTAGACAACGTTAAAGAGCCTCCGAAGCCAATCGATAAGCCGCTTAGAATACCGATATCGGAAGTATTCGTGATAACGGGTGTGGGAACCGTTCCTGTTGGCAGGGTTGAGACGGGCGTCCTCAAGGTTGGAGACCGCGTAGTATTCATGCCCCCGGGCGTCGTAGGCGAGGTTAGGAGCATCGAGATGCATCACCAGAGGATAGAAAAGGCGATACCCGGTGACAACATAGGGTTCAACGTTAGGGGAGTATCCAAAGACCAGATAAGGAGAGGTGACGTCGCAGGGCACCTAGACAAGCCGCCGACGGTAGCAGAGGAGTTCACCGCTAGAGTCATGATCGTGTGGCACCCATCAGCCATAGCCCCCGGATACACCCCCGTGATACACGCGCACACAGCTAGCGTTGCGTGTAGAATCGTGGAGATAGTGGCCAAGATCGATCCGAGGACCGGTAAGATCGTGGAAAAGAATCCGCCATTCATAAAGATGGGAGACATAGCGATAGTCAGGTTCAAGCCCATCAAGCCCATGGTGATAGAGAAGTTCAGCGAGTTCCCACAGCTAGGAAGGTTCGCTATGAGAGACATGGGCAAAACCGTCGGTATAGGCGTTGTTATAGACGTGAAGCCCGCGAAGGTGGAGATAAGAACCAAGTGATGATCTGAACGAGCAAACCTATTTTAGCTACTTCACAGAGGTTTTTCGGTGGATACGCAATGCCTACAACCATAGTTAGGCTAAGGCTTTGGAGCACCGATGTAAATAACCTGAATTACGTTGTATCGCAGATCATAGACATAGCTAAGAGAGCTGGGGTAAGAGTTAGAGGCCCAGTACCACTCCCAACGAAGAGACTCGTTATACCAACGCTTAGGCCAACACACGGCGAGGGATCCAAAGTTTGGGATAAGTGGGAGCTCAGAATACACAAGAGGTTGATAGATATAGAAGCCGATG
>JALWBS010000148.1 GCA_027037025.1 Desulfurococcales archaeon
GGGCTCGGTGATTGGGGTGAGGATGTTGGTGAGGAGGAGTTTCGCGAACTGCTCGAGAGAGTTAGGGTTTGGAGTATCTACGGTAACCACGAGAATATGAAGATTCTTAAGAGAATGTGCAACGCGTTGGGGGATCGATGCGAACCCGTTCTGTTCGAGGATGGGGAGGTTAGGGAGTTTGGAGGACTTAGGTTCGGAGCTATAAACGGCGTCATAGCCCTGAGGAGGAGGGAGAAGAGGGGTGTACCTAGGAAGAGGCCCGAGGAGTTCGTGGAGATCGCTAAGACGCTCCGAGGCAAGGTAGACATCCTGTTGCTACACGAATCTCCGAAGCTACCCCTACCCGAGTACAGCTTCATGGCCGAGGACGGCAGGGCGCAGGCTGTCGAAGCTGCGATCCACGAAGCCATGCCCAGAATCGTGTTCTGCGGACACCTACACATAGAGAAGCCCTACACGATCTACCACCTCGACTTCGGAACACTCTATGTTAGGATAGACAGTTCGCAGAGGCATAGATGCTACGCAGTGCTGTACACGGATAACCTGGTGATCGAGATCTGGAGGAATGGGGAAGTGTTGAAGAGGGTCGAGCTGCTTACTAGCGATGTTGTGAGCGATGCGCAATCGATGCTTTTCAGCTAGCTCGAGGCTATGGATCTAGGGCGTGGATTGCCTAAGGAATTCCGCGTTGGGAAGGATCTAGCCGTAGCGATATTCGTGGTTATCTACATAGCATGCCTATCGATGTACTCGTACCACTTACTCAGCACGAGCATCCCCAGCTACACTTCGCAACCCTTGATGAGTACCGTACCCCAAAGTATCGTGATTGCTGTGATCGGTGGTGACGCGGAGATGCGCACGAAGATATGCGGATTGTTGAGGGAGTTGGGTGTTGCTAAGGTGATTAGCTACGAAACCGTGCCCAACAACCTAAGTGGTATCGATATGGTGATACTGCTAAGCCATGTTAGTGAGGACGAAGTTCTTAGAATACTCAAGAGCTTCGTGACCCTCGTCACCAGCGATAGGGTGTATATCGATGATGTGCTCCCCGTGCTGAAGAGGATCGCTATGATCACCGCTAGCTACAGCGATACCCATACCTACGCGGTTAAGCTCCTCAACAAACTACCTAATGGGAGGTACGCAGTTGCTATACATGGGGTAGCGAGCGGGTTAATGAATAGATCTACGCTGATGGAAGTGATTAGCTGGTTCACCGAGTCAAGGAACTCAGCGAATCGATGAACATGGCAATGCCTTTGGTAAGCACTGATTACCAAGGATCGAGATCTATCTCCCTAGCCTCTCTCCTCAACTCTTTCATCCACACCCCTGGACCGTTCCACTCCTCTGGTGTATACACCCTGTACTCTATAGGCCCTGGAACCTCTATGAGTAGCTTCGAGAAGAGCTCGATTCTCTCCAACGGATTCAGTTTCTCGACACCTTTAACCACTAACACGAGATCTATATCGCTATCCACTCTGTAATCACCACGAGCTCTCGAACCCACGAGGTAGATGGCGATAAGCTCTAGCCCAAGCTCTTCGCAGAGCTTCCTAGCTTTCCTAGCGAACTCCTTGGCTAGCCTCAGAGCCTCTTCCTGAGATCTCAGTGCAGATACTGCTTTACCCATTCGACGACCCTCCTAGCCCTCTCCACCAAGTCCCTAGCCCTAGCCTCGGTATAGAGTTGGTATGGAGGTGCGTTCGCAGCGTTCGGATACCTCGCAATCACGTAGTGAGGATTCAACTCCCTCAGATCGTCGATT
>JALWBS010000149.1 GCA_027037025.1 Desulfurococcales archaeon
CCCCGCGAAATTGTGGTGACCGTGGCATTACTCCTCGTCCTCTGGATCGTAGCGACATTGATAGGCTACCTGATACCCATTACGAAGAACCCCTTGGCAACAGGGAATTTAGTGAGAATAATATCGTTTATCTTCACAGTACTACCACCAACCTACTACCCACTAAGTATATGGCCCGAACCTCTTAGACCGGTAGCGTACGCATTTCCAACGTTCTGCGTAGCCGAACTCATAAGGATGGTCTTAGGGTTAGAACCCTATAGCTCAGCTCGGGTAACCGCAGCGATCATAGCATTGACAATAGAGTTCACAGTCATAGCCCTCCTAGCCTACAAACGGGTTAAGCGTATGGCTTAGCAGATGAAGACCCCGGGGTTGTAACTAAGTATGCATATCCAGAACGCAGCAAGTTAACCGTTTCACTGATAGCAGGAGGTCATGAACCACCAGTAAAGATCGTATTATAGAACTACTTCATGCTGGTCGTACGCATAGAGCTTGATGGAATCGGGTATGGGTATCAATAACAGCATAACAATCACCATACTTCGGGCATAGCGTATAGCCTGCAAGGAACTCTGTCAAACCCTTAACGAGTATATAGCAGGAAGTAGAGGGCTGCTAGAGCGCCATGCTTCTCCGCAATCCTCTGAGCGTAGATGTAGGCTCTTCTTATGGGCTGCGGTAACTCATCCAAGCTAAATCGGTACCTTCTCAGAGGCATCTCCTCGCCTGACCCCGCTCAGCGCTCGCCATGGGAATCCCACGTGTTTAGGGCCAAGCCTAGAGAACAGCACCTGAGGATCCAGATCCAGTGCTCATGACGCGCTTAATAGGGATGAAAAGCGGGTACGATGATGGGAGCGATGTGCATTATTCATGGTTGTAAACAATAACCTCAGCACGGTCTCAGCTTGTGATGATGAGAAACGCTAGGTAGTACCCGTTGCAACGCGCCTCGAATACCTATATAAAGTTCTTGCTATTATCGAACGGGGTAACCGGTGGCTCAGAGACTCACCGCTATGGATATCGTGAAGATGTTTGAGGAGGATTCTAGAGCGAGGAAGAGGCTTGCTGAGATCCTGGTTAGCGATGAGAGTGTTAGGCTTGCGATGATAAACGCTGTTTTGAGGGATGTAGCTACGAAGCAGGATCTGGAGAAGCTAAGGAGTGAATTCAAGCAAGATATCGAGAAGCTAGAGAATAGATTGAGAACAGAGTTTAGACAAGAAATTGAGAAATTGAGGAATGAATTCAAGCAGGATTTGGATAGGGTTAGGAATGAGCTTCGAACAGAGTTTAGACAAGAGATTTCTAGGCTCGAGAATAGGATTGATAGGGTTGAGGAGAGAGTTGGGAACATCGAGCAGAGGTTGGCTAGGTTAGAGGGTCGGATGGATCTCCTGATCAAGGTGTTCATAGGTTTCAACGTACCTATCCTAATCGCGGTGATAGGCATACTCCTCAAGATGTTGTTCAAGCCCTAGGATACTGTCTCAGGGCATTAATACGGATTCTACGTATACGCATTGTGGAAAAGGAGTTGCCGTGCTTAGCTATCTTTCGTTCGCATAATCGATTCGAAATGCTGATTCGTAATAGTTTAGTACTGGGTTACGGATTGTAAAGGTCTTCCTGGGTATGATGGGCGTCTTCGGTATTGTAATGGCGTTGATCGCCTCGATGGTGTGGGGTGCGACGCCAGCTATAGTCACTGCCTATGCGAGGGAGGCTCCATCCATACCGTTCAATGTTGTTAGGGTTCTCGCATCCC
>JALWBS010000150.1 GCA_027037025.1 Desulfurococcales archaeon
AGGCGAAGAGAAACCTCGATACTTCGAGAACCACCTCGACGCTTCATAGCCACAGCGAGCTTCATAGCAAGTCTTCGACGTTCCTTAACCAGCTTCTCGAGATCCTCCAACCTAATTTCCAGAGTTCGCCACCCGAAAACGTAGTTACGGTACCACCACAAAAGCGGTGTACTTAGGTAGGTTCGGGGAAGCTTATTACATACCCCCGGTTAGTAACTAACCGGGTGGTGAGTAGTGCTCTTTGATAGGAAGCCCAAGGTGAGACGCGAGGATTTCTACGATAGGGAGGAGGAGCTGAAGTTGTTTCTTCGAGGTCTCGAGGTTGGTGAGGGGCTTATAGTTGTCTACGGTGTGAGGAGAATTGGTAAGACGAGCTTTGTATACGTGGCTCTCAACGAGGCTGAGGTACCGTTCGTCCCCGTGGACCTCAGAAAGTTCTCTGAAAGCCCATCGCTGCTCTCGCCATCTTCCGTGCTGCGTCTCGTTGAGGATGCTCTAGCTGAGTATGACAAGGTTGCTAGAGTTAGGAAAGCGGTTGAGAAGGTGTTGAGCCGCGTCGAGTCCATCAACGTTAACGGCGTGACTATCAGGACGAGAGGTAGCGAGAGGTTAGCAGCGGAGATTCTCGAGAGGTTCGATGCATGGGCTCGGAGGCGTAGCACGAGGCTAATAGTGGTTCTCGATGAGGCTCAAGAGCTTCGGGTAGTGCCTAGCTGGAGGAAGATACTTGCTTGGAGCTTAGACAATCTGGAGAACGTTACGTTTGTAGTGACTGGTAGCGAGATTGGCGTCCTCAGGGATTTTCTGAGACTCGACGACCCTAACTCACCGCTCTTTGGTAGGTCTAGGCTTGAGATAGCGCTTCCAAGGTTCTCGAGAGACAAATCAATCGACTTTCTGAAGAGAGGTTTCCTTGAGATCGGTTTGTCGGTGCCCCGAGAAGAGATCGAGGATGCCGTCGATAAGCTGGACGGAATCGTTGGTTGGCTCACGTACTACGGTCACTACAGAGCTAGCTACGGTGTAAGTCACGATGATGCTCTAGCTCGTGTCGAGGGCGATGCTGTTGAGCTTCTGACGAGCGAGCTAGAGAAGATCGTTAAGTACTCCCCTAGGAGGTACGTAGCGATACTATGGGCCATATCGCTAGGCCTCAGAAGCTGGAGCACGATCAAACGCTTCACGGAGGGGGTGGCGGGACCCGTACCAGACAAGAACTTTGATAGGTTGCTACAGAACCTGGTTAGGTACGGCTTCGTCGAGAAGACCCCCAACCTTGAGTACAGAGCAGTGGATCCACTCCTACCCAAAGCTGTTGAGAAACTGCGTAAGAAATACAGGGTGTGACACAGCATTGAGTAACAGCGAATCGAGCTACGCACTCCGGGAACTCTCCACACGCAATCCGAGGATTAGATTCGCTTCATGATAGAGACAAGCTCTTCAACAACACGATACGCAAACCGCTTCCTCAGTAGCATACGGATACAAACGCTTCATAAGGTGGTGTTAGGTAACGAGTCACTGGGTAAACGGCTTTGCTATTCATCGATAGCGCTTACAGGACTGGGTTAGGGATCGCGTTCTACGATAGACAGAACGAGCTCAGAGCTTTAGATGAGATGCTGAGCATATACAAGATAATCGTTGTCTACGGACCTCGAAACGTTGGTAAGAGCGAGCTCGTTAGGTACTGGAGTGCGAAACAAGCTAGGCACACCGTTGTCACGTTCCACGCAGATTTGCTGAGGAGTGGGAAGAGCGTTGA
>JALWBS010000151.1 GCA_027037025.1 Desulfurococcales archaeon
CTCGGCCTGGGTTTCGAAGTCGTTGACAAGGGCCTCGAGGTAGCGCTTGGATGACACCGACGTGGTTAACGATAGTGCTCATCTGCGTAGCGGTCTCGATTCTGAGCCTGATACGCGAAGAGCTTCTGATCGTTCAACCCTTGCTCGCCATCGTAGCAACGTACCTCTGCCACGACCCATTGATGGTGGGGTTCATCGCGGGGATGTCTCTGGCCAGCGTGATTGCTAAGAGCTTCGCTGAGTCCATGCATCTACGAGAGCTGGTTAAGGATGTTGCGAGCTACCTATGGATACCGATAATCGTGACTGCGCTACCCATGGTGATCGCGTACCGCATCGCTGGAAACAAGCCGTACGCAGTCCTCGTCTGGGTATCGATACTCGTACTAACGCTGCTAACGATAAGATCACGTTGGATAGCTGAGGACCTCCCGCTGGTTCTAAGAGGATCCAGCTACGCGATCCTAGCAACGTGTCTAGCCATGAGCTTAGCTGAGGGTAGGTACGTGCTCTCAGCAACAGTGCTGATCTCCATGATCGGCTCGCTGATCGTAAGGAAGAAGAGGTCGGGTCTCATCAGATCGCTGATCGCAGAGGTATCGATGTTGGCGCTGTGTCTCGGGGTGAGTCTCCTTGCTTAAGCCTAGGAGAGTCTCTCTACGTGTTGTAGTGCTCACGATCTCCATAGCAATGATGTTATCATCCCTGCTGCTATCCCTGGTAGGCAAGGACATGTCATCGTTGCTATCTCTAGCTATAGGCCTGATCCTCCTCTCCTACTCGTTTGCGCTTAGACAGAACCGATAGAATTGGTTTGAGAACGGCATCGATATCTTCACGGATGCTCCGCTCAGCGATGTCCAGCGATAAACGTGGTTTCACACCGATGTACTCGGCGAACCTTCTAGAATAATCCTTGCCGAAGCGGCTCGTTAACACGAGCACCACGTCGCCTTCGTAGCGTTTTAGGTAGCGCTTAACGAAGGTTCTCAGCGGTGGAGCCGCTCTTCCAAACCATACGGGTCCCGCAACGATGATGACTCTGCATTCGTTGATGCTGATCGGAGGTTCGACAACTATGTCTACGTCTCTACTCCTCAGAGCGTCTAGCACTACCCGAGGATTTAGGTAGAGGGGTTCGCCGTACTCCCTAACGGGCTTGATTACGTGTAGAGACGCTCTTAGCGATGCCCTCTCAAGCCTCTTCGAAAGCTCTTCGCATAGAGCTTTCGTTCTACCCGTCCTCGAGTAGTACGCTATGCATACCTGCGTCAAGCGTGAACCCTTCTTCTGAGCGCTACGCTGAGGATGCTCTTGACGACGCTGGTCGCGCTCCTTATGTTGACCTTGCTGAACTCGTTCTCTATCACGTCTATCCCCTTGCTTATGCCCTCGATCCACATCTCCATGGCTTTAAGGGCTTTCTCAGCCAACGCCGTCACTATCTTGTTTATGAGCGGATTCCTCGAGTTTATGAGAACGGGTATTATCTTCCTCGAGAAGTCTATGCTCAGCTTCCACCCCTCCACTATGCAATCCAACGCCTCTCTAGGCAAGGACTTCAGCTGGAGGAACTGCGCTTCCTTCTCTATGAGCGTTCCGCCCATGGGTATGAGCAGCAGGGGGAACGTCCATCCCTCGAAGCCCTCATCTCGTAGCCTGTCGAGCAGCTCTATAGTCTTTACGTAGTCGTCGGGAGTCGCATCGGGGAAGCCAACGATGTAGGTATAGCACGGGTACCAGTAGACTTCGTTGAA
>JALWBS010000152.1 GCA_027037025.1 Desulfurococcales archaeon
CTGCCTGCCTGCCTGCCTGCCTGCCTGCCTGCCTGCCTGCCTGCCTGCCTGCCTGCCTGCCCGCCTCCCTGTCCATCTATCTCCACTTCCCTCCCACGCCCCGTCACCGCCTCCCCCTCCTCCGCCACCGCCCCCACCTCCACCAACTTATTACCAGCCTACTCAACCCCCGCAACCCCAGCCGCAGCAGTATCAGCAAGCGCAGCAACCACAGCAGTACCCATACTACCCTCCTCCTTACTACCCATACTACCCACCGTATTACCCACCTTACCCACCGCCACCTTCGACTCCAGAGGAGGAGCTTGCGATGCTAGAGGAGTACAAGAAGGCCTTGGAAGAGGATTTGCGAGAGCTTCAGGAAGAGCTTAGAAGCGTTGAGGAGAGGATCAAGGAGCTTAGGGAAATGCTTCAGAAGAAGTAGTTTTTAAGGTTTTCCACTGCTTAACGATGAATAGCGCCCCATCCTTATGCCCGGCGATGATGAGCTTTTCGGGGATTTGATCTGTGATGATGCGGTTACTCGCTGAGGCTATTTAGCGACGGTTCTAAGAGATGCGGCGTTCATTATCGCTGCGAGCGCTATGACGAGGGACGACGCTAAGAAGATCGCTTGGTATCCTAGAGGGCTTAAGGACGACGCTATTAAGGATCCGGCTATGCTGCCGATGCTTATAGCGGCGTTGAGATGGCCAAGCCTCTCCTCCCTCCTCCCCGGCTCCGCGAGGTGAACCATTATGTTGCTTTGCACGCTCCCTATGAAGGCCCATGTGAGTCCCACGAGGACGTAGAACGATACCACGATGGGCGTTCGTGATAGTAATGAATCTATGAATATGGGGACCGAGAAGAGGAGAGCTCTAGCGGCTAACGCAGCTATGTGTATCTTCCAGAGGGTTAGGTAAGGAATCTCCTTTCGTGATATCACAGCGTACACAGATGTGGATACCGATCCCGAGACCGCGGGGAGCATCAGCATGATCGTCTCAGGTACGTGAGCAACCCTCCGAAGATACACTGGGAGTGTAGAGAAGAACATTATTATCGCTACGAAGACGAGCGCGCTCGCGGTTAAGAAGAGGGGTATTGTCCTACCAAACACTCTTCGAATCGCTTTAGGTGAGGAGATACGAGGTCTAACGAAGAGAGTCGATAACAACCTCGCTTTCTCAACTAGCACGACTAGAAGACCTCTCTCAGCAACGACGCTCGAAGCCTCTATAACACCGAGGGTTCTCGGTAGCAACAGCATGCATAGAGTAGACGCAGCGACAACGAGGAGCGTTGCAGCGAGCAACACATGGGACAAGCTCACGAACTTTCTAAACACGCCTCCGAGAACACCGCCGAGAGTAAACCCAAGTCCGCTGAATAGATACATTGTGTAGACGCCACGCTGTTTGCATTGGAGAAGCTCGACGAAGATTGATGTCTGAAGGGAGGAGGTTAGAGAAGCGAGGAATCCATAGGGTAGCTGAAGTGCCACTATCATAGACGCGCTTCCAGCAATTGCGATTGCTGCGTATATCAACCCCGTTAAGAGGAGGCATGCGCAGAACACGCGTTTCCTCGGTGTTCCACGGAGAGCGTAGGGAGATATCCACGAAGATATGGTGAATCCAACGTTGTACATAAGGTAAGAGAGCGCAACGAGTTGAGGTCCGCCGCCCAGTGCTATGATCTTCAGCGTCGAACCCATGTTTATTACAGCTATCGAGGCGCTGTAGAGACTCGGTATTGCGTAGGAAACCCGTTTACCGCTAGTCAATTCAGTGCTCCACCTGCGAAGCTAGGAGCTCCATGCATTCCCTCGTCGGTTTAAAGACGCCTAGATCAGTGACTAGGTAAGTCACTAGATCCGGCTCTATGCATTCGAACACGTTTACCTCGACCTCCATATCTTTCGCCACCCTGTAACGCCACCTCGTACGTAACTCGAGTTCAGAGCACGAACCGTGGTACAGCTTCAGCGATTCGCATAGCACTATGAAGGGCTTGCCTAAGAACTTCGAGACCATGGCCAGAGGCCTGGAACCAACCTTGTTAAGAACCCAACCATCTATGGTAACGGCGTCAGCCCCGATCACCACCATGTCGGAGGCCGCCACGGCTCGAGCGATGCACGAGTCGGGGACGATCTCAGCGATGATACCCTCAGACGCGAGTTCCCTATATAGCTGAAGAGCTTCGTCGCCCGGCCTGGACTCGAGGATGTAGACTTTCTTAGGGACGTGCTTAATGATGGCATCCCTCACCGCACTACTTCGGCTAATCGTGGTCACCACTCTACTTCGGATGAATACCCGTGCTCTCTCTACAACCTTGTTACGCATATCCATAGCTCTGCTCATCCACGATCTGACTACGGAGCAAGGATCGCTCGACTTCGCTAAGCTAGTGGCGAGGGTGCGTAGAGCAGCCATTGAAGGGTTTATGCTTAGAACAGCGTTGGCAAGCTCTTGAACAGACACGGTGTAGATGGAGCCTGTGCTACAGTAGTCTCCGAGCACCTTCAGCACCTTCATCAGCAGCTCCCAGGACCCCGCAACCCTATCTCTCGAAAGTTCTCGGAGATCATGCAGCAGCACTTCTCTAGCCCCACAGCGTTGGATTAGCATAGTTATAGAGTTATCTAATCGAGGAAGCGATGAAGGTAAGCTATATAGCTGAGAAACTCTGTTATAGAGATGAGTAGGTGCTTCGCAATGCCTTTACTCAGCTCGGGACTCGTCATCGCCGGTGCCTACGCAGACAAGATCAGGAGGACGTTGTTCGCTCAGATGAGAGACTACGTAAGGAGAGACAAGGCTTGGGGTCAGAGGGTCGCTTACGCAGCTGCGCAACTCAATAGATTGCTCTACTCGATACTCGTGGAGAGGCTCAAGATCGATAAAGGCGATGTGGTGAGGGTGAGGATAGAGTACGAAATAGACGAGGAGAAAATGGAGATTAGGTGGAAGTGGGATACCTTAACCATCGAGGCCTTTAGACGCGTTCCACAGGAGGAGGTGGACAGGGTTGTTAAGGAGTTCGTAAGCCGAGCTGCGGAGGTATCCACGGCGGCTGTGGAATACACATTGGAAAAGCTGGGCGAAACCTTTGATGGCGACGTAGTTTACAGCG
The DNA here is from genome assembly GCA_027037025.1 of Desulfurococcales archaeon. Lineage (GTDB taxonomy): Archaea > Thermoproteota > Thermoprotei_A > Sulfolobales > Ignisphaeraceae > JAADCV01. The sequence continues at coordinate 3,124 of JALWBS010000152.1, forward strand.
TTAAGCTAGGGGATAGGGAGGTTGGAGCCGTCATAGTAACCCCCGTTAACAACACGCTAGCCGTGTTGAAGAGAGGAGGGGTGGTTGAGCCAACCCCAGCCGTATTCGAGAAGGTGAAGCTCGAAATCCAGCCTGGTCAAACCCTTGAGGATGCGATAAAGAGGACCCTTGCAACGGTGATCCAAACGGCTACGCACGTTAGCTACGACGAGGCTTACAAGTTGATCAACAGAATTAGGGAAGCCGTCCAGGCAAAGCCCATGGAGAGAGTGGAGGTCGAGGAAGAGGCTTAGCGTGGTCTCAGAGCTGGATCCCCTTAAACGAAGCGAAAGATTTTTCGCTTGTTCTCCACGCCACGGGCATGTACTCCGTATTGTGAACGGCTACCACGGTGCCTCGGTAATCCACTGCGATTATCCCTATGGTGCCTCGACCAAACACCTTGCTGTGCCTACCAACAACCTTTCTACATGCCTCCTCGACGCTCAACCCATGGTCGACGTAGTTCACAACGCGGAGGGTGGCCAAGGCTTTGACGATCGTCTCCCCAAGCCCCGTTGCGCTCGCAGCTGCTCTGCTACTTGAGTAGAACCCAGCTCCTAAGATCGGCGAATCGCCTACCCGACCAGGGAGTTTTAGCCATACTCCACCTGTGCTAGCTCCTGCAGCGAGAATCCCCTGCTTATCTACGGCTACTGCTCCCACAGTTCCTCCCCGTTCTATCAAGGGTAGTACGTCTCGTAGCTTCCTCCAGTAGCTAACGCTATCGATCCTAGACCTCAGCTCTCTGAACTTCTCTAACACCCGTTGTGAAGGTCCGGGATGAGGGTCTAACCCTAGAGCTCTAGCTAGCTTGTCAGCGTTAGATCCGCAGAGAAGCACGTGATCTGTTTTAAGGGCAACCTCCCTGGCTAGCTTTATGGGGTTCCTAGGGTACTTCACGCAGCACACTGCACCCACAACGCCATCGCTCGTGCATAGCCCAGCATCCATCTCAACTTCTCCAACGGCGTTCAGCACACTGCCGACACCAGCGTTGAAGATCTCCGAATCCTCGAGAATAGCTATGGCCTCGACAACGGCATCCAGAGAAGATCCACCTCTAACCAGTATATCGTAAGCCACATCGACGGCTCTTCTAAGGACGGTAAGCGCCTTCTTCTTAACGTCCTCGGATACGTTCCACTTACCAGCGCCTCCGTGAACGGCTATCGCAGGGATGGACATTTTGATCGCCTAGCAATCTCTGCAGAACCAGTAATTGAGCTGTTATCCCGAAATACACGTTCTTAGCAGGGCTCTATCGTGGCGGGGGGCTTCGTCGTAACAGCGTAGGTAACCATAGTCACCTGTGGGATCTCCGAGGTTATTCTACGAGCGATCCTATCCAGAACCTCGTAGGGCACCCTAGCCCAATCAGCGGTCATACCGTCCTCGCTCTCAACGATCCTCACTATCACTATGTATCCCTCTGCTCTAGCGTCACCCTTGACCCCGACCCACTTATCGTTTCCAACAACCGCGAATGCTTGCCATACCTTTTTATATATGTTTGCTTTCCTAAGCTCATCCTCCACGATTTTAGAAGCCTTCCTAACGATCTCGAGCTTCTCCTCGGTGATAGCTCCTATTATACGAACAGCTAGTCCAGGACCTGGGAACGGGTGTCTCCAAACGATTTCCTCCGGAACTCCTAGAGCAAGCCCGAGCTTCCTAACCTCGTCCTTGTATAGGTACCTTATCGGCTCGACTATCCTGAACCTAGTAAACCGGGGTAATCCCCCCACGTTATGGTGACTCTTTATTCTATCAGCACCAGGTACTGCACCGCTCTCGATAACGTCTGGGTACGTGGTTCCTTGGGCAAGCCACTTGATCGTAGGGTCTCGATCGGCGATCTCCTCGAAGATCCTAACAAACTCCTCTCCTATGATGCGCCGCTTCTCCTCGGGATCCTCTACCCCTACGAGCTTCGATAGGAATCTTTGCGAGGCGTCTATGTACATGGGTTCGATGCCGACTTTCCTCAGGTTGCTTAGAACTTCTTCCACCTCCCCCTCTCTGAGGAGTCCGTGGTTGACGAAGACGGTGACGAGTCTGTTCCCCACCGCCTTCTTGACTATTAGGGCCGTTACCGTTGAGTCTATACCTCCGCTCACGGCGCACAGCACCTTATCTCCGTCGGGCACGGTTCTCCTAACCTCTTCGACAAGCTTATCGACCAAGTTCTCGATGCGCCACGTGGGTCTACACCCAGCTATATCGATGACGAAGTTCTTCAGCAGTATCTTTCCGCGAGGTGTGTGAACTACTTCGGGATGGAACTGCACTCCGTAAATCGGTTTGGATCTGTGTCTGAACGCAGCTATGTACCCAGTGTCTTCTGATACCGCTAACTCCTCAAGCTCAGGAGGTAGCTTAGCAACGTAGTCGGCGTGGCTCATCCAAACGAGCTCCTGCTCCCCCCACTCCCTGAAGAGAGGATCCCGCTTCACAATCCTTATGGTTACCCTTCCATACTCCCCCTTGCCTCGTCGAACCTCTCCGCCGAGCATGGACGCTATGAGCTGGTGTCCATAGCATATGCCTAGGATTGGGAGTCCTACATCTAGGAGCCACATCGGGATCTTAGGGGCATTCTCGCTATAGACGGAGCGAGGACCGCCGGAAAGTATCAACGCCTTCGGCTTGATTTCGGATAGGAGCTCCTTAGACAACTGGAAGTAGTGCACGATCTCGCTATAGACGTTGAGTTCACGAATCCTTCTAGCAATCAGGTGCGTGTACTGCCCCCCGAAGTTGATTACCAGCACGGTGTCGTGCTCTCTATACGGTTTCCAACTCTCTTCGCTAGACATCTACGTACCCACGCTGGGTGCTGTAATCCAAGCTTTTATGGTTAGACCTCAATGCCTTAGCGACGCGAGTTTGATGGCAATGCTCCTCATTCTATGCAGAGCCTCGGAGAAGCTCTTGAACGAAGCCGATCCCATAAGCGTTCCCTCGGCAAGACTCGAAACCTCCAAACCCTCGTTCTCAAGCATCGAACGTACGTCCTCGGCTTCCGAGTAGGCGATGACTACGAGCCTATACCTATCCGTTCCCAACTCCGTCAATCTCAGAAGCGCGCTCCTCCCTTCAATGAGCAGCACTCGGCGCATCACTGTGTCCTCGAGAAGTGTCCTCTCCTTAACCAACTTCTCGACGACGTTGTACCCAAGCTTCTTAAGATCGTTCAGCACCAACTCCGGGATCACCACGTAGTTATGAATCTATTCCGGGGTTTAGGGCTGTTGGTGTTTCAGAAATGCGGGAAAATCATCACTTCTCAGACAGGGCGCACTTCATCATGAGCGCTCTTCCCGGATTGATCGCTTCTCTGCACCGGGTTCTCCATACCCTCTCCCATCGCTGAAGGCTTTTTCTCGGCGTCCTCTCTAGACGTAGGCGTTAACTCGTTGATATTCACGCGTGGTCTGCGCCTAGGTGCTCTGTAGGTAATCGCCCTACAGCGAAACTCTCTATCGAGAACAGATATGTATTCCCTAACGTGTTCGAGAGCTTCGCACTCCTCGAAGCTCGTTAAGCTCTTGCCCAGCACAGCTATGCATGAGCAGAGCTCTCTCTTCGTTATCTCTCCGCGCAATGCCATGTTTCTCACATGCCTAAGAAATGCGTATAGCTGCTCGTATGCTAACGCCCTGAGCTCAGGCTTAGTCTCGATACTCTCAACGGGCTCTATGATGGGCTTTATCAGCAGATCCCTAACCACGTCGGTTGGGAGCCTTATCTCTAGGTACTTGATGGCGAGCCTCCTGAAGTGCCTAAGGAGCATTGCCACAGCCCTATCCTTCCTATGTTTGAGGAGCCACAGCGCAAACTCCCTTAGCAGAGCTCCCATGAGCCTCCTGCTAGGTAACGGAACATCCTTTTTAATTATGGTGTCTATGAACGCCCTCAGCTCGTGCCACACAGCTGGTGTAGGAGCGTTTTTATCAGCTTCCCTACTCCTTAAGAGCGTTAACGCGCGCTTCATAATCATGAGAACGACGTTCTCCTCGACGGCTTCCTGGATGTATATGTTTGCCAGCTTGAATAGCAACGCTATGGTTTCGCTAAAGCTCGTCGATCCCTTAACCACGGTATTCACAACTTCGTGGGGCTTCAGAGTCATTAGCTTGAGTACGTACATGGCTATCACGGGTATTATGACGACGGACTCGATGATTATCGCCACGTAGGACACTACGTATGCCTCTCGAAGAAAGGAGTATACCATAGCTACGCCTGTTATCAGAACTGATAGTATCAGCAATATGAATAGGTTTATGATTTTGTAGAAGAATATGCTGAGAACGTATGGACCGTAGCGGCTCTGCATGATGAGAGCCCATATTGCGAAGGGTATAGTGACTAGGGACGCTATTGCTGATACCACGGCGCTTCCTAGGTAAAGCGAGGACCAGGTGTACGCTTCCTGCTTAGCCATGGTGCTGGCTACGATTACCATGATCACGGAGATCGCTGTTAACGACCCTATTAGGAGCGCTAACGCTATCCATAGCTTATTCATAGTCGTCCTCCTACTAGCGAGCCCGTTGCAGCCTCTATAAGTCCACCAGGTTCAGCCTATTGACTTAGCTAACGAGAGGCTCTTACTAGCGAGCTCCTCGATCATCTTCGGGTCGTAGACCGCGTATAGGTAGATACTGTTGTTCTGAGGAACGAGGGCGATGTGGAGTATCTTCGAAGGATCGCTCAGCTCTTCAAGGAACTTCACGACTTTCTTCAGCTGGGATGAGCTTCCGCGGGACGCGATGACGAACCTCACTCCTTTCACCACGGTTTCGCTCACGGTCATGCGCTCAAGATCCTTTATCACCTTCCTCAAGCTTCTGCGGTAAGCTCCGTGCCTCACGACGTGGACCTCGTCGAATACGGTCTTCTTCGGGTACCAGAAGGTTATGAACAGCTTGTCGAATCTGTTCAGCGCTTTGGATATTGGGTAGTAGAAAGCGCTGTACCTTGGTAGTAGAAGCACTGTTGCTTCAGCGTGATCCACGTGCTTATCGCGTAGCCAGTACACGGCTTGGAACCCGACGTATATGCCCACTATTCGATACACCTTATCGATGGGGTTGAACACCTTCTCTAACGTCTCGGCAGCTATTTTCAGCAATACGAGGTTATGTCTTCTGCCTTTGAAGAACTGGAGAACGGCTATGGCGGCGAGAGCGCATATTACTAGGAATAGATCGAGTGACGATATCAATACTCCTTATCCCACCAAGGGCTCTATGTGTTTCGCGTACTCGAGTATCTTATCAACTCCACGCGGTTCGAAGGGTAGTATCGGTACGTACACCACCTTTAAACCGCGGAACTTCTCCTCGATCATTCCAAGAGCTCTTCTCTGATCCTCTAGCTTAGCTCTCAGATCTTCGCTGATACCATGCTCCGGAAGGACTTTGTTCACTATCAAGCTCTTTATCGGTATGCCGAACTTCTTCAGCACAGCGCAAGCTCTTTCAGCTTCTAGCACGGGCAAGGTCTCGGGGTTCACCACTACGTGAACGCTCGTAGTGCTCGGATCTCTGAAGAGATGTATTATCTCCTCGTTCTCGGCGAGCATCTTCTTCAACTCCTTCATCACGGGATCCTCCTCTTCGGAAACCGCCAACTTCTCCTCGCGTCCACCTATCACGGCAACGGGTTTCTCGCCGGTCATCCTAGCTACCATGGCTCTGCGATTGAGGATAGCTTTCCTTAGCTCAATCAGCTTCTCTAACCACATCTTGTTCACAAACGGTAGAATCATCATCCTCACCGTTAACCCCGTAGGAGGGGTATCGAAGACGACGACATCGTAGGTCCGAGAGGCGGAGCGTACGATCTCCGAGATCTTCTCCAGAACCGCGTACTCCTCGACACCCGGCGAGTAGCGTAGGGTATCTATGTACTTATCGAGGTTGAGCACGCGGAGATAAGCGTACGCATCCTTTATCCTGTCAGCCAAGCTCTTCAGGTGCCTAGCTATAACGGCGTCGAAATCGACTTCCGAAGCCCATAGGTTATCGCGTACCTTCTTAGGTTCCTCACCTAGCTGAACGCATAGCACATCCCCCAGGTTATGCGCTGGATCGAGCGATACTATCAACGTTTTAAAGCCCCTCAAACTCTTGGCGACCGCGAACGCCACCGAGCTCGTGGTCTTCCCAACCCCTCCCTTACCTACGAAGAAGTGCACCTCCAAACTACGTCACCTCGAATATCCCGGCCATCTCGGCCAGCATATCGTCGAGACGCGAGGATACGCGTTGCATTATGAGTAGCTCCCTCGCCATATGCGGAAGTAGTCTAAGAGCTATTGGGGTAGGAGGACTAGGGATTCCTACGAATGAACCTAGTATTAGTAACGCAAACACGTTCTCCAACTCACGTAGCTCAACAACTACGTAGTCCACCGACAAACCTCGAAGCATACCGCTCAACGCATCTAGAAACCTTCTAAAGCCCTTGACCATCAATCAGCGCCTCGCCATAAACCAAGGTTTGCACACCCTTAATAAAGATCATCGCCTTCTCTGCAGAGCCGAAAGTTTTGTTACAACTCCATGCTTAACTTGTTTCAGCGGTACTAAACGAAGGATTTAATAGAGTGTGCCTCCAGCGGCTTTAAGAGGGGTGTTTACTAATGCTAACAGCCGTAATGATCATATTAGCCATCGTGATATACTTAGTGTTCTACTTTACGCACGGAAAGTACCTAGAGAAGAAGGTGTTTAGAGCAAGTCCAGGAGCGGAGACTCCAGCCCGAAAGTTTTACGATGGTGTCGATTACGTACCAGCCAACAAGTACGTGCTGTACGGACACCACTTCGCTTCGATAGCGGGTGCAGGACCCATAGTCGGCCCAACATTGGCGTTGGGCTGGGGCTGGCTACCGTCTCTGTTATGGGTGTGGTTCGGAAACGTATTCATAGGTGTAGTACATGATTACCTATCTCTAGCAGCATCGGTTAGGTACGATGGTAGAAGCATTGCGTGGATCGCGGGAGAGTTGATGGGTAAGTCTGCTAGGGTAGCTTTCAACATGTACATATGGTTCGCTCTTCTGCTTGTTGTAGCAGCCTTCGGATTCGTGATCTCAGTGCTATTCAGCGCGATACCGGGTGCGGGTGCGGCAGCGATATTCTTGATATTCTTGGCTATAGTGATAGGAGTGCTCATGTACAAGACTAGACTGGGATTCAAAGCGGCGTCCGTGCTAGCAATAATATTCGTCATAATATCGGTGCTTGGTGGGCTCTGGTGTCAGTACGCTGGTCTGTTCAAACTATCTTTCGAGGCTTGGCTGGTCATACTAACCATCTACACAATCGTTGCAGCTAGCCTCCCCGTATGGTTACTGCTACAGCCTAGAGACTACATGAACGCCTACGTACTATGGGCATCTCTAGCTATCGGAGGTGCGGCGTTGATAGCGTTGGGGATCAAGGGAGTTCCCGTAGTGTTCCCCTCTTACACAATGTGGAACGCCAACGTTGTAGCCGGTGTACCATCGCCGTTCTGGCCAACCGTACCACTAATCATCGCCTGTGGAGCGCTATCGGGCTTCCACAGCTTGGTGGGCTCAGGTACATCGTCTAAGCAGCTAGCTAACGAGCTCGATGCGCTGCTCATAGGCTACGGAGGTATGCTTACCGAGGGCTTCCTAGCAACGATGGTCATAGCCTCGATCTCTGCTATGGGTATCCAAGCGTTCCTCTACCCAACGATAATGAGCAAGGCTCTGCTCAACGTAAAGGCTATGCACATTGTTGGCGCGGCTCTTAAGGTAGAGCCGCTCTCCAAGGCGATCAAGATAAGCATTAGCGGAGGTACAGCGGTCATAATGTACAAGACTGCTACGGGAATCGCTAAGACGACGGTGAGCGTTAGCCAGCTCAAGAACTACTACTTAACGTTCGTTCACACCATAGAGAAGAACCCGATACTCTTCGGAAAGTACTACACGATGTTTGCAAACGCGCTTAAGTGGACTGTCATCCCATGGAGCTACGCCTTAGCAATACAAACAGCCTTTGGCTGGACTCCCCTACCCTGGGCAATATTCGCAACTATGTGGATAACTGGATTCGCGCTAACATCTCTAGATACCGCTGCAAGAATAGGTAGGTTCGCATGGCAAGAACTATTCATGCCTCTGAAGGACAGAGCCCCCACTGCATACAAGGTGATTGCCAATAGGTGGTTGGCATCCATAATACTGGTAGTGATTGGGATGGCTCTCGCCTACAGCAAGGCTTTCCTAGTGATATGGCCAGCCTTCTCAGGAATGAACCAGCTGCTAGCAAGCCTGGCGCTGATGACCATAAGCCTGTGGGTCATTAGGGTGCAGAAGGCTCCAAAGCTAGGGAAAGCACTGACCGTTGCCCCAGCCATATTCCTATGGGTCACGGTAACCGTAGCGCTGATATGGTACCTAGCGTTCGTAGTACCCCACATTGCCTTATCGAAGCCGTTCGTAGCATCAGTCGTTGGCGCAGCTACGGCAGTTGGAGTCGGCCTGAACCTGTTCCTATTCGCCGGATGGGTAAGAGGTCTAAGAAGACCCGCATCCTCGACCAAGCAATAATTTTTTCCGAGAACTTCTCTCCTCGGGGACGTGTGGTTGGTCGACATTAAGAAGGTTGAAGCTCTTGTTAAGTTCGCTGAGAAGCTCTCGCCGGACTCCAGCTACACCGTCGACGATCTATCTAGGGTATGGGGATTGGGAATCGACGAGGTTAAGAAGATCCTTAGGAAGCTTCGTAGAGAAGGCTTCGTTAAGAGAACGAGGAGGGGTAGGTACAAACTTAGCTTGGCTGGGCTCGTAATCGTTGAGTTGTTTAAGAAGGTGAGAGGACGGTGAAGGCAATCATTCTCGCAGGAGGTTTCGCTACTAGATTGAGACCTCTTACTCTTACAAAGCCTAAACCGGCGTTGCCGATACTCAACAAACCGCTGATCCTGTGGCTAATAGAAGCTGTGAAACGCGCTGGAATAAGCGAGGTGATCATCTGCGTTCGATACATGGCGGATCACATAGAGAGGATCGTTGATAACGTGGGCGGGGTATCGATAAAGCTCGTGCGAGAACGCAAACCCCTAGGAGACGCAGGGCCGCTGAGCTTGGTACATAGAGAGGTTGGTCTCGACGAAACGTTCGTCGTGTTGTACGGCGACGTGTTTAGCGATGTTGATCTGCGTAGCGTTATAGAGTACCATCGCGCTGCGGGAGGCTTAGCCACGCTAACGCTCGTCGAGGTCGACGATCCTAGCCGGTACGGGATAGCTGAGCTGGTCGATGGTAGAATCGTTAGGTTCATCGAGAAGCCTAAGAAGGACGAGGTATTTTCGAACCTAGCTAATGCAGGGATCTACGTTTTCGAACCCGAGGTTCTCAACTTCATTCCGAGCGATAGGCCTAGCAAGTTGGCGAGGGACATCATACCCAAGCTCGTGGAGACGCAGCAGGTATACGGATATATCCACAGAGGTATCTGGATAGACATAGGGGTTCCCCGGGACTACCTCAGAGCGAACATTGAGGCTCTTCGGAAGCTCTATCCACATGGATACGTAGATCCTAGCGCCGATATAGGTAGCGATGTTGAGATAGAGCAACCTGTGTACATAGGGCGTAACGTGGTTATAGGTAAGAACTGTTTCATAGGGCCGCACGCTGTGATCGGAGACAATACATCGCTTGGAGAGGGGGTTCGAGTCCTTGACTCCGTGCTGTTCAACGACGTTCAAGTTGATAGGTATTCGTACATAGAGGGATCGATACTGGGTTCGGCATGCGTTGTGGGACGTTGGTGTCGTATCGAAGCTGGGTGCGTGCTAGGTGATGAAGTGGTTCTCAGCGACTCGGTGTTCCTTGCTCGAAGAACGTATGTGTTGCCATATAAGGAGGTAGAGACCTCCATTTATGAAGAGGGGAGAGTGATACTATGACAGGTGGTGTGGTGCAGCCCGTGATAGACTACTACGACTTCGGAATCATCGTTGTGAACGGGAAGGAGTACAGGCACGACATCATAATAACTCCTAGCGAAGTGAAGAGCGATTGGTGGAGAATCGAAGGTCATAGGCTCCAGCTAGCGGACGTTAGGGATTTCCTATGTGAAAGAGTCGATGATGTGGTGATAGGAACTGGCTATAGTGGTTTGATGAGAGTGGATAAGGAGGTCGTGGAGGAATTCGAACGTAGAGGGGTGAGGGTCCACATCGCAAACACTCGTGAAGCCGTGAGGCTCTACAACAGTCTAGTTAAGCAGGGTAGGAGGGTCATGGCTTTCCTACACCTAACTTGCTGATAACCATCGATGGAACGAGCACTACTAACACCGAGAGGATGCCACCTATAGCAAGTGCGTACCCAAGCCTCTTCCTACTAAATCCGAGGATGTAACCGACGAGAGCACCCGTCCACATCCCAGTCATTGGAAGGGGTACGGCTACGAAGAGCGCTAAGCCTAGAACCCCCCACTTCTCGACATATCTACGAGCTTTCGAGCGTACTACGAGCACCCTTTTAACAATCCATTTCGCAACCGAAGAAAGAGCTCCCTCACCCTCGGCTAACTTGGTAATGATCGAGTCTACGCGTTCCACCAAAAGCGCTAACGCTACGGCAAGCACCACGACCCCGAGCATTACCACGATTACTGAGGTGAGGGGATCGAGCTTAAGTGAGTAGGCTAAGGCTATTGAGTACCTACCCTCGAAGCCGGGAGCGAGTGAGAGTAGGAAGATGGCGAAGTACATCCAAACTCTATCCATCCAACATCAGCCGCTCAGTTAGATGGCTCTCACTCATCGATCGGTACGAAGGGCGCGCTCATCATCGCTTTTCGAAAGCTATCGATGCGTAGCCAACAACCATATCCTCCTCACCTGTAACCTCACCCGAGTTATAGTACTTTAGGAGCTTGGCTCGTGCGTTAACGAGTTTGGCGTACTCCATCGCCACGGCTATCGCTCCGTAGCCGCAGATCGTAGAGTCGTACCTCCGGATCATGTTCAGGAACTTCTTCGTATCGAGAGCCTCTATCACCTTCACGAACTCTAGGTCGAGCCTCTTAACGTTCTCAACGACGTTCTCCCTGAAGATCACGTAGCCGTAGTAAGCTCCGTGGTGAGTGAAGTCCGAAGATGCTATAACGACGGTGGTTCTACCAAGTTTTTGCACAACGCTGAGTATGGCTCTAGCGAATTCCTTAGCTTCTTCGTACTCGACGTGCTTAACGACTATAGGTACGAGCTCGAACTCGTTCTCGTAGAGATACTGGAGGAATGGTAGCTGCACCTCGATTGAGTGTTCCCTCATATGGGCAGCAACGTCGTCTACCAACGCTGGGTACTCCTTCTCAAGCTCTTCGAGGAACACCGTATCTACACGGACCTCGCCTAAGGGAGTGGCCCACTTCTCGAACCTCTTCGTTGTCGTGAACGTTGAGCCGAATCCGGTGTGATTAGAGCCTAGGATGACGAACGTATCGATTTTGGGTACCCTCTCGGCAAGTTCTAGGTATAGCCACGCAGCGCAAGGTCCTGAAAACTCGTATCCAGCGTGAGGAGCTACGCCCGCGACAACGGGGCCCTCATTGATCCTCGAGGATTTGCTAGGGAGACGTCCTGGTCCGAAGCGCGGATTCTTAAAGCAGTTCTCTATGGCTTTGATCAGCGATGATGGGTTGATAGGGTAGAAGCCCCATAGGGCAGCTTGAGGTGCTCTGACCCCAACGTTTGGATTGTTCATGCTCTCCACCTAGTGATCGGCGTATCCTAGGTAAAAGAGGTGATGCGGTGCTACTTGCGTCCACCTCTCGAGCGAGCGATGTAGTATCCGCAAAGTAGGGCTACTACCGCGACTATGACGTACGCAACGATCGCAACGCTGGGCTTCAACCCTACATAGATCGTTACAGGCGTTGTGCTGGTGACGGTCACGGGCACCGTGATCGTGCGCGTCACGGTCTTATACACGGTCTTCGTGATGGGGCTCCGGGCTCTGGTCAAGGGTTTCGAAGTGGCGGTGCTATTGAGGGGAGTTGAGCTGGGTTTCGTCGTTGCCAAGCTGTGTTGGGTTGTTCCGGCGGCTAGTGCGTGAGCCAACGTTAAGAAGGTTGTGAGTAGAACGATGAGAAGCGCTAGGGAGCCCTTCTTCAAGGTTCTCGCCTAGCGAAGTAGTTAAGGCGTGGAATAAAACGCCTCGTGAAGCTACACGTAGCTTAGCTCGCCACCTTCGTACTTCTCAGCGAAGGCTGTGCCGTAGCCTACGAACACGATTTTGGTGGGTCCGAGGGCTCTTATGATCTCTGGTCTATTCGTGGAGACTATTAGGGTTATCCCAGCGCTCCTAGCGATCGTTGATAGCTTTCTGGCTACGCGTTGAGCGGTTAACGCGTCTAGATGAGCAGCGAATTCGTCTATCACTAGCAGGTTTGGTTTCGAAGCTAGGAGCAGCGCTAGCTTTGCTCGTTCTTTCTGACCCGTGCTAAGCTCGTCGAATCTAGCTCTGTAGAACACGGCGTCCGAAAGACCGACGCTGTTAAGGATCTCTACGGCAGCCGCTTCGTCGCCTATCACCTCGGCTATGCGTTGAAGAATAGGCTCTGATCCGTAGCTAGGCTCGTGTTCTCCGGGAAGCATGTACTCGAGCTTAACGTTCGGAGGAACTTCAATGAAGCCGCTCGTGGGCTTATAACGCTCGTCATCGATCCTGAGGCACGCTCCTACTATCATTCTAAGCAACGTTGTCTTCCCAGCCCCGGAAGCGCCTACTACCACAACGACTTCTCCTGGCTCTATCGATAGGTTGACGTCTCTAAGCACGTACCTCTCTACACGACGTCTCTCAACACCGAAAGCTCTTAGAACCTCTTGCAGCTTGGGTGGGAGTCTCTCTATGTCTAACTCGTTGCTATACACCTTGGATAGGTTCACAACCTTTATCGCGCCGGCTAGAGGTTCCACCTTTCCGTACCTCGATCTGTACAGCTTACCTCCATGCCTCTTAGCCTCCTCATCGCTCGTCAAGAACTTCTCTATGTACCTCCTCGCCTCCTCCGTTAGGGGATACATCAACACGGGTCTTCCGCTAGCAGTTTCCCACATGTATACGAAGCCAGCTTTCTCGAAGAACGGGTTGTACCTCGCCATCTGGGCTATGGTCTCCACAACGTGCTTCCTCCGCTTCATCTCCGGTATCCTCCGCTCTTCAATCCATTTCAGCGCCATTCTAACTGCGAGCGCCCCCAACCCGTCTCCGCGGTAATCTGGGTGCACAACCACTCTAGCAATTCTGGCGGCCGCTGTGTTAGCCACCTTCAATGCTTCTTTAGCTAGCTCCTCGCCAACGATCGCCCTCGCAACTCTCTTCGAGCCGTAGAGCTTTGCTAACTCTCGGTACCTAGCTATGATCGCCCTCCTCTTAGATATCGCGAGGGGCCAGTACGTAGGGTGGAACCAGTCCTTCGGAAAGACCCTCTCTCTAATCATCTTCTCTATCACTACCTTTCCATCGATAACCTTCCTTCTGTGCATCAACGGGATGGGGGTATCGACCCTTACGTAAGCCACTATCCTAGGCTCGTAGGGCTTCCTATCCAGTAGCTCCAGAACTAGGAATCTAGACGAAGGTAGGCTACCGCGTATCTCTTGCAATCTCGCTGGAACACCGTGTTCAGGACACTTTGGCTGCGCGTTTCCCTCCATGAACCTTCCGCATACTGGGCATCTCCATATAGCGACGATCTCTTCCTTACTTGCGTAGTGGTACTGCTCTAAGCTGACGATATCCACGTAGTCCCGCTCAGTTACAGCTTCGCGTGCGAGAACACGGTATTCGTAGACGACCTCCCCTCGGAGAGGATCGCGTCTAGGCAATCTAGCTTCGCAACTCCACGGAGGCCAGATCTCGAAGAACTCGCCGTTCCAGAACCGTTCAAGCTTGAAATCGCTTGGTAATGCTACGAGCCTGTCCCCGACGGGGTTAGGCTCGGAGAAAAGTGTCAAGCGGAGCTTCTCCCCCTCTTGAAGCCATTGAGCAACGCAGCCGGCCATGACCAGCAGAATCCTCTTGCCCTCAACCTCCACCTCGACGCAGCCCCTCCACCTATAACCCGCTCTAGGTACATCGATTCTCGTAACCCGAGCTTCGAGAGGCTTCATGACGGGTATGCTCATGGGGTTCACCGACGAAACTCGTTCCGTAAATCTGTGGTGAAACTAATTAAAGTGTTTAACTGTGCATGTAGTCTTCGGCTACGCGGATCGCTATGGCGCGAAGATTGTAATCTCTGCGAAACGCTGTAGCATCACATAGACCTTAGCTATAATAGGCTCTATCGCGAAATGCGTAGTGAGGGATTAGCTCTTGGCTAGGTACAGCTTCGTGGAGGAGAGTTACGACTACATGAAGGTTCTTAGGGAGAAGCTCGATCCCAAGAACCTTGAGAAGCTGTTGAGGATACCTGATCCCGAACTGCATAAGTGGATCGCGGATATAATCGTGTGGGCTCAACCCGACAAGGTATTCATAAACACTGGTAGCCCGGAAGACCTTGAGTACGTGCGTAGGAAAGCCCTTGAGTATCGCGAGGAGCTACCCACTAAGTACCCTAGGCACACCGTACACTTCGACGGACCGCGCGATCTCGCACGCGATAGGAAGAACACGAAGATCTTGGTAGAGGGAGGCAAGGAGATACCGTTCATAAACACCTTGGATCGTAGCGAAGGGCTTAGAGAGATACGCGAGATCATGAGGGGCATCATGAAGGGTAAGGAGATGTTCGTTGGGTTCTACTGCCTAGGGCCACGCGATGGGCCATTCACGATATACGGTGTCCAGGTAACGGACTCGGCTTACGTCATGCACAGCGAGAACATATTGTACAGAACGTGCTACGAGAGCTTCGTTGAGAAAGGCGGTAAGATAAGGTACATGAGGTTCCTTCACTCCGCTGGCGAGAGGGATGAGCATGGGTGGAGCAAGAACATAGAGAAGAGAAGAATCTACATAGATCTGAAGGATGAGACGACGTATAGCACCAACACGCAGTACGCTGGGAACACCGTCGGGCTGAAGAAGTTGGCTCTACGCTTATGCATATACCGAGCCTGTAGAGAGGGATGGTTATGCGAGCACATGTTCATATCGGGCGTCAGGGTTCCCCACAGCGATGAGATCATCTACGTAACCGGGGCTTTCCCAGCTGGGTGCGGCAAAACTACGACTGCTATGTACAGCGATACCGTTGTTGGAGACGATCTGGCGATGATTCGGGAAATCGATGGTGTTGCACGTGCAGCGAATCCGGAGATCGGGATGTTCGGAATAATAGACGGTGTCAATCCTAGAGACGACCCCGACATATACAGGATACTCACGTCTCCCGACACCGAGGTGATATTCTCCAACGTG
>JALWBS010000153.1:0-2683 GCA_027037025.1 Desulfurococcales archaeon
CGGGCAACCGTCGTGAGGTCACGGTAGGATATCCTATCGCTAATCCTGTATCCTGCAACCTCCGGCGAGGTGGATATGGGTATGCGCTCACCCACGGACAGTGATATGTTTGGTAGCGGCTCGACCTCTACGAGCGTGAACCACTTAGAGCCTATGGCTTGGATCACCGGAGAGCGTCTATGATGAGGGTGCTTATCGAGGGGATTGCCGTAAGGCATGTAATCCAGTACATATGCAAACTCGTCCTTTACGAATGGTCCCCTCCTACCTTTAGGAGGCCCTCGCCTCAATACTCATCACGCCTTCCCATCTCTGAACAACTAAACTCACAGAATTCTTAATTAATCTAGAACCCGGTGCTCAACGAGAGCTTTCCGATGCGCATCTCTCCCTAAGTAATTCGAGTACCTTCTCAAGAACTTCCTCTTCCGGAACCTGGGGTTCGAACTGAAGCAACATTCTAAGCTCGTCCAGAGTAGTGGGAACGATGTTTATTATCATGGCCGCGGTTACATGCTTGAACCCTATCTCCTTGGTAAGGACCTCGAAAATCTCTTTAGCATCGTTAGGCGAACACTTTGAGAACTTGGAAGTGTATTCGTGTATCGATGCAACGGTGCTAAGCTCTGAATCCGGAACTCCGAGCTCACGAAGTCTCTCCAGATACTTCTCTATGTATTCTTTAGCAAGCGGTATCGGTATGTCCTCGTACGATCTTATCTCGAGACTCAACGCTCCCTACCCTAGGGCTTGGCAATCCCCTTCAGTACTTCGAACATCGCCAATCTCTGCTTTCTCCTCTCTTCGTTAACCTTCTTCAGCAAGTCGATTACCCTCTTAACTCTGTTCTCCACGGAGAAAGCTGGTCTCATGTGTTCGGGTAGCAGGAACAGCGTCTTGGTTTTCGATCCTACCCGTAGCTGAACTATGTAAGCTCGCCCTCTTCTACCGACCACTACCCCTACCTTGCCGTAGTATCTACGGTGAGGCATCGCTTTGTGGATCGCTGGGTCAGCGATTATGCAAACCTTGTCTCCAGGCATGTAATCGATCAGTATTCTGCTGAGAGGCGGAACAGCGCCTTTCTCGCGTACTCGCTTACGTAGCAACTTCCTAGTTCTATGCCTTAATCCATGCGGAGGTTTTACCATTTGCTACACCCTGAGCCGATGTCTAACCTCAGAAGGCATTCTTAAATTTGCTTCTGGACATAGAGAACGTCGAGCTCTACGCAAGCGGCTTCTGTTCCCAGAACCTCGGTAAAGCTAGGCCTTGTCCTACCCTCGTCACCTGATACCAGCTCCTTTATGTAGAGACCTCCCTCGGCTTTTATCAACGATTCGAATAGGAATCCGTTGATTTGAAGAGTCTTTATCGATATCACTTTGCGTCTCCTCAGCATATCCCTCTTACGTCCTAGAACACGGCGAGGAGTCCATTGCTCGACAACTCTGTTGCTGAAGAACTCTTCGAGCTTTTGCAGATCCTCCTTCTTCACAGGGTCTCTCGTAGCTACGAGAGCTCGGTATATCTTGTATCCTCGGCTAGCCTTTACGTTTGAGACAACCTCTCTCTTGACCTTCATCTCCAATTCGAACGCTAGCCACGGACTGAACTTGTTGATGGCTTCTTCAATCGTTTGCAGATCCACGTTTCTGTTCAACGGTTTGCACACCTCGAGTACGAAGGGTCTTCCGCTACCGAGCATCCTAACATCAACATCTTCACGGCCTGCCCCATGAAAGACGCTTCTTTCGCCTCGAGCTATTTTCGCAGCTTCTTGCAGCGCATCCTCTATGGCTAAGGGGTACCTCCGAGAACCATCCTTCTCTACCCACGGAACCTGGGAGATCCTACGACCGAGCTTCCAGTACGTACCTAGTACGAGCAGCGATGGGATCTCAACCCACGTTCTCCACTCGTTGAAATCCACTATCACCGTCGCTTCAGGATCCTCGAAATCGGTTACGTACCCGTACCGCTCCTTAATCCTCTTCCCTATCTCCCTCTTCAACTCGCTTCTAACGCTTTCCCAGTAACCGAGGCCGAACGCTTTGACGACCTCGCGCTCCCTCTCATCGATATCTCGTGGAGGTACGACTCCTACCAAGAACCGCTTGATCCCGAGCCTCCTCAACTCTTCCAGAACCATATCTACGCCTTTCTCAATCATCTCCTCAATCTTCGATCCACATACGTAACAAGGCTCTACCTCTGGTACCTGAACGCCGAACACCTTCAAAACTTCTTTAAGAGGTTCGCACCTCTTCGCGATCTCAACGAGGTCTCTCGGAGATACCGATTTCTCTAGGAGCTTTCTGTGGAGCTCCATAGCTAAGCAAACCTTTATCGCGCGTCCACGCTCAGCATTGTCAAGGCCCCTACCTAGCTGAGCGAAGAACCTACCCAAGCACCTATCGCATAGAGGGTACTTCCTCAGGAGCTCCATAGCTACGTTCAGCACGAACTCCATCAAGAATTCATCCCTCCTCACCGAGCTTCGATAGATCTATGCCTAGCCTACGAAGGAACCCTCTCCTACGCACGCTTCTAACCATCTGCTTAACCATCTCGTAGTACTTCAGAAGCTCCTTAACGTCTTCAGGGCTGGTTCCAGAGCCGCGAGCTATTCTCAAGATCCTGTTCCTGTCTATTATAGAGGGGTTTCTCAACTCTTCGTACG
>JALWBS010000153.1:2693-18579 GCA_027037025.1 Desulfurococcales archaeon
TCAGTTACCTTGATCTGCGACTCGTTTATGGGTAGTAGAGAGAGACCGGGGATCAGCTGAAGTATCTTGGTGAGGGGGCCGAGTCTCTTCATGGACTTGAGCTGCACATAGATGTCGGCGAGCGTTATCTTGCCCGAGCTCAGTGCTCGTCGTACCCTACGCTCAAGACTATCCCTGTACTCGATCTCCTTCAGCTTCTCTATCAAGCTAGGTAGATCTCCGAAACCGAGTAGCCTACCCACGAATCTCCTAGGTTCGAACACTTCTAGTTCAGGGATTTTCTCTCCAACACCAACGAACTTTATCTGAGCACCCGTAGCTGCTACCGCAGATAGCGCTCCTCCACCCTTAGCAGTGCCATCGAGCTTGGTTATGGTTATGGAGCCTATCGGCGTCGCTTCGTGGAACCTCTTCGCTAAATCGAACGCTTTCTGACCCATAGACGCGTCCACTACGAGCATAACCTCGTCGGGACGCACAGCACCTACTATCTCCTTCATCTCCTCTAGCAACGCTTGCTCAGATCCATACCCATGCCTGCCAGCGGTGTCCACGATAACGATGTCGCAACCACGCTGCAGACACCAATCAACACACTTCTTAGCTATGCCCACAGGATCCTTAGACGAGGGGTCGCCGCACATGGGAACATCTATCTGCTTAGCAAGCTGTTCAAGCTGTTCGTAAGCAGCTGGTCTATAGGTATCAGCGCAGACGAGGCAGGGCTTGTACTTGTACTTCTTGTAGAAGTACGCTATCTTTGCAGCAGTCGTGGTCTTACCCGATCCCTGAACACCTACGAGCACAATTACGTAAGGCGTCTTCTGCGGAAACACCTGTGGCTTCCGATCGCCGCCGAAGAGCTGCGAGAGCTCATCGTATACTACCTTCAGGAACCACTCCCTCCTAGAGATGTAAGCCGGAGGCTTCTCTCGAAGAGCACGTTCCCTGATTCTCTTGCTGAGCTCCAGAACGAGCTTCACATTGACGTCGGCTCGTAGCAACGCTTTCTGGAGCTCCTTAACGAAGTTCTCGACAGCAACCTCGTAAGGCTGCTTACCTCTTAAGAACTCGGCTACCGCCTTCCTGACACTATCTAAAAACCTCATAGCTCGTACCTTCTAGTACCTAGGGTACCGCTGCTTATCGCTGTGTCACTCCTTCACTCTAACTATCATCCTCCTACCCATGACTACCCAGTACTCCACCTCTTTCCCAGGAGCTAGCTTATCAGCTATGGATGGATCGCTGGGTTTCTCGACCTCGAACGTTTCATACGTTTCCAGATCCATTATCTGAACCGTGTTTCCAAACATCGCAGTGACTTGCCCAGCCCTCTTCTCTATTATCGGAACCTCGACCCTCTGATCCGATGGTCCAACGAGCGTTTTCCTCGATCCCGTGAAGAGGCCTATCGCCACTATATGCACCTTAGCGCTACCGTGCTTACCAGTCTTAGCCCTGGATATCTCGACGATCCTACACGGCTCTCCATCTATGACTATGTAGCTACCTTCTCTAAGCTCGCCCAGCTCAGCGTACGTTATACTCATACAAACCCCCGAAGCATTGCTTGCTAACGAAATAAAAGATTTGTTGAGAGGTGGACGCAGAGGTGCGAAGATGAGTCTCGAAGACATCGAGCGTCGAGCTAGGGAGTTGCTACGATCTTCGCACGTGGATCCGGACGAGGCGTTTAACCTCGTTGAGATGTTCTTCGAGAAGCTCAGCACATACATAAAATCGAGAAGCTACATAAACGCCTCTAAGAGAGGTGCGTGGAACGTAGAGCTTATGGATAATGCCGTGGACGAGGTGGTCGATGCTTACGGCAGCAGCTACGCGCTCCTCGATCTATGGGAATCAGCTTGGGAGACCAGGGTCAGTAAGTCGGATGGTAGAGACGTAGTGATGAAACTTCTAGAAGCGATAGAAATTGTTAAGAGGAGAAGACCTAGTAAAAGGGGAAGGAGCTCTACCTAATTCTCCTATACCATCTGCGGAGAGCTTCCAGCGCTGCGCTAAGACCCTTTCTACTAGCTGTCGACACCCTGAACTCCACGATCCTACCATTTTCATCGATCCCGATCTCAACGTCCTCAGATATCGGTACGTAGGTCACGATCGACGTAACCTCTGCTCCTACGCGAACCACGAGGGTATCTATCTCCGGTATGTACCTTATCGAGGACATGCTCCCTACCGTTTACCCCGCTCTTTAAAATGCAATACTTTATAAGCTAGGTGGGGACTTTAGCTACTCAGTGTGGGAATGATGATGTTCTGTCCCCGCTGCGGATCCATAATGACCATCGATAGGGCTAAGGGCGTTCTCAGATGCCCTCGCTGCGGATACACGGTTGAGAAAGGAAGCATGGTGTTGTCGAAAATGATCAGTCACAGCGTTAAGGAGCGCACAGTTGTTGTAGATAGCTCGCGTTCGGGAGTTCCTCCAGGAGCTGTTCTACTGCGAGGAGAGGTGAGGTGCCCTAAGTGTGGACACGACGAGGTGTATGCATGGCAGATGCAGACGAGGGCGGCTGACGAGCCCCCGACTACGTTCTACAGATGTGCTAAGTGCGGTCATACATGGAGGGAGTACTAGGTTGGAGAGTGGAGAAAGAATATTGAGTACCGATGTTTTCCGTACACGACCAAGTTGATCAAATAGCTTGGTTTAGCTACGAAGACTTGATGTCTCGACAAACAATTTCAGCAACTCTCTTCCCAGATAACAGCATACCGCTGAATATAGGGCCCATTCTCGGAAGCCCATGTAGCTCGGCGACGGCCATACCCGTGGCGTAGAGCCCTGGAACCACCTTCCCCGTGTACTTAACGACCAGATCCTCACCTCTAGCAGCATTCATAGGCCCGGCTCCGCGCGGCGTTACGCCTAGCTCCGGAACCTTCTTGCTTACGATCCTAATGATCGTTGCATCGTGGCCCGTTGCATCGATTACAGCCTTAGACTCGATGCTCAGCGGATCCACGTGTAGACCAGCGATCTGAATGGCTGACCACTGAGCAACGACGCCAGCTACTCTCAGAGGATTCGTTCGAACGACAACGTCCTCCACAGATACTCCGAGCAATATCTTAGCCCCGCTATCGAGAGCCTTAGCAGCGAGCTTAGCGATGAGCTCGGCAGCGTCGGTAACCAGCAGATCTCCTTTCTCAACGTACCTAACGCCAACATCGTCGAGTATCTCCTTAGCGTTCTTAAGCGATACCACCTTATGGAAAAGCATTCCTCCTCCACCTATACCGCCGCCGAAACTCAATCTCTTCTCTAGAACCAGCACCCGTAGCCCAGCTTCAGCTATGTACTTGGCTGCGGTGAGCCCCGAAGGTCCGGCGCCCACTACCACGACATCGATGTTTGATAGCTCCACCAGTTCCCTAGATGCTTCCTCGATTATCGTCCTCGTAATCACGGTCTCCAAGCCCAAGAGTCATCGCCACAGTAGTTAATTGCGAGGAAACTTAAGTCTAGCGCGCTTAAAATCGATTAGAGCTCTCTCATCCCTTAGCAAAACGCCTAGATCGAAAACGTTGATTATGGCGACGCTCAGCATCCTACCCATCCTCTTAGCCTTCTCAATGCTCTCTCCATCCATAGCAGCTCTACCAACACCGATCACGCGACCATCGCTAGCATCCACCACCGCAACGATGCTTCCTTTGGGGAACGGTTCGTAGATCCTCAGAACAGATGCGACAAGCACATCGTTTCCGTATAGAAAAGCCTTCACACCTTGCTCAGCAACGAGAGCTGCGCAGGCCATGGATCCACGCATCTTAGCAAGCTCTTCGAAGAACCACGGGCTAGGCACGAACTCGTCGCCTCGCATCCACCCAATGAGGAGGCCGCCAGCTACGCTGAATTCTAGGCTAGCTATGTCCACGAGATCCCCGCTCACCATGAACAAGGTTTTCCAGGGAGCGCTGCCCACGGCGAAGATCTTCATAGCACTTAAACGTTTCCAGCAACCGCTGAAGCAACGATCTACGAACCTCTTCACAGCCTCTAGCTCTCTGCAGAGCTCCTTCACCTTCGCCCACGCCAACGGAGCACCACGCCGAAGCTTATCTACTTACCTCCGCAATCGGTTATCGGTGATACTAAGTGCTTAAAACCATTATCCTCGATTTAGATGGGACGTTAGTCAGGTTACCGATTCCGTGGAGCAGATTCTACGAAAAGCTTAAGAAGCTGCTCGGCAACGAGATGAAGTTCCTAGAATTCGTATCCAAGTACTTCGGAACACCCCGCTTCTGGGACATGCATAGATACCTAGAGAACCTCGAGCTCGAAGCTGTTGAAGAGATGCATATCTACGACGACACTCGAGAATTCATAGATTTCGTCAAAGAGAACTTCGAGAAGATAGCCGTAGTAACTATGCAGAGCAGCTCGGCGTGCCTTAAGATCCTTGAGAAGCTCGATCTTCTCAACCACGTATCGCTCTTCATCTCACGGGAATGCGCACCGACTAGGATCGACCAGATCCGATTGGCTTTACACTTGATGCGTGTCGA
Source organism: Desulfurococcales archaeon (assembly GCA_027037025.1). GTDB lineage: Archaea > Thermoproteota > Thermoprotei_A > Sulfolobales > Ignisphaeraceae > JAADCV01. The sequence continues at coordinate 7,236 of JALWBS010000153.1, forward strand.
CCCTTCTAAATGCGTCTTCATAGGCGACAAAGTGCTTGACGGAGTAGCTGCTTACGTGAACGGCGTTGCGGGATTCGTAGTTGTTAGAGGGTCGAGGGTTCTCCGCATTAGCGACACCGACGATGTGGAGGAGGATCTTAGATGCTTAGGTATAAGAATCGTTGGATCCCTTAGGGAGGTAATCGAGGCTTTGAGAAAAGTTCTTTAGCATCCTAGCGCAAGAGCTACGAGTAGAGAAGAGGTATGGATCTCGTCCCATACGATTACTAACGCGGTGCTCACCTCATGCCTCCGAGGAGCGTGGAGCGGGGCATAAGCCCCATATTCTCCGCGATACTGCTCACACTAATCGTACTCTCGGTAGGTGCGTACGTCGTTATCTACGCTATCTCCCATCTGAACTACCTCAAGCAGCAGATGAGCTCCTCCGAGGAAAGGCTCATATTCAGGTTCTCGCAGAGCATAGCGTTGCTATCCACGTACATCAATAACGGCGTGCTCTACGTACTGATGTCTACGGGAGACACCTACGCGGTGCTGAAGGATATCTACGTAAACGATACGCTTTATACAAGTAACTGCCTCGTATCCATCGACGGATCCGCACCAACACCGTTCAGAAGCGGAATCTACGTAGCTCCGCACACCTTCGTAGCGATAAGCTGCAGTATCGGCACCGCAACCTTTGCGAAGGTAACCGTTGTTTACGGTGGTGGAGAGGTGGTTGCGTATGCAAAGGCTAGCTAGGCAAGGGGTAAGCACCATCGTTGGAGCAGTGATATTCTTATTGATAGCTATAGCCGTGTTCGTAACGATGATCCTGATATTCAACAGCGCTATGAGCACCGTCGAGAAGGTGACGAGACTAGCGTTGACTAGGGCAAGCGAAGCCTCGTTAGCGAACGCTATCAGCGGCTGGTGGATACTGGAAGGTACGAACTTAGTGATTAACATAACCAACAACGCGCCGCGAACCATAGAGATCGATGCGGTAGCCATCGTCTTAAGCAACGGAAGCTACATAGCGCTCTACCCAGGGCACACCCTTGGATCGACGATCACCGTGGTCAAACCTGATGGAACCATAACCGTAGCATCGCTATCCCTACCCTTTTACCTAGGCACGGGCTACACCATCAACATAACCGTTCCGAACATCGTAAATGCGCAACCCAAATCAGTATCTATAGCCTTATCTATGTCTCCCATAGTCCTATCAATAAGCTTAAGACCATATGTACCAACAGCGCAGATCACGGTGAAACCACAAGTATACATGTCGGAGCTGAATAGATACAATGGGTTAGGCACAATCGCGCTGCTGAAGACAATGTATGCCGCAGCGTACTCCAACATCTTTGGGACGATAACCAATCTTTCGATATCTGCGCAAAGCTACAACGGTACCACAACAGATCTGGAATATATAGATTCCCGTTACTTAAACGCATCTGCACTATTAGTACCTCCAAACATCATCTTGCTATCCCGAAACGCAAAAGTATATACGAACTTTAGTACTAATCCCTTTACAATGCCCACAACTTCGCCCCAATACTTAATCAATTACAGTAGCGCAAGTTACGCTTCTTGGTACTGGGGATCCTACGGATACACCGATGGAGGAATACTATACAATAGCTCCCTCAGTTACACATTCCTCTTCGGTTACGTATTATCGTCACAGAACTTAGCGGTTGGTCTTGCATACAACAATTATTCAATAATGCCATCAAATGAAAATTGGAGTATCTCAACAAAGATTTATGTACCATCAATATCATCAACAAATTTCACAACTAGAGGTTCTTTAAGCTACGCACTATACGTTTTTGAAGGAGCAGCCTTTGTTCAAAACGAATCATTCTATTATGGAGCAGGAATTTTAGCGGTTTATAACAGCACTTCTAGGTCAACAACGTACGCTATAGCAATAGAAAATTCTACCTCACAAGGAATAATGATCACTATAGGAAATACATTATCAATAACTCCAGGATGGTATATTATATACGCAGAATACAATCCCTTGAAACATTCACTAAGTGTGGAGCTGCTTAATCTCAGTGGTGTGACTATAGCAACATATAGCTTTGTAGATACCTCTACAACAAAGCCTAACCCCGTATATGCAGGCGTAACAGCTCTTCAATACCTTAACGCATCATCAACATCATTATTAGCATCAATTAGTTGTAGTCCACAATCACTTTTCGACGATTTAATTGCTGGACCTGGTAATATAACCACGATAACAATCACCGATATACCCAACGGATATACTGTTGAGATCATGAATTCAAGCGGCGAAGTGATATCTTCAACGACGTCAATTAATGGCATAGCAAACATTAACGTTATCATTAATCCAATAATACACAATGGGACAATCATAGTTATTAACACAAATGGTGTAGTGCAACTCTCTAAATCGTTTAGCTTAATTCTCGGAGGAGATACTTATCAATACCTTCCATCCCGATATCAAGTTGAAGTAAGCATTGACACACACATCGATTTAAGAAATGTGATAAACGATACGCATTACTGGAACCTATATGCACCTCTTTACCTTAGCACAAATGACACCTATGTTAACGTATCACTCTACGCATATAATTTACAGCTTGATGAATACATTAACGTGTTTAACAGTATCAACACATTATCATTATCGACCAACATTTCGTTGTCTCCCCCAGCACTCTACTTAAATACCTCATCTGGGAATGTGAAGATAATCCTTGTCATCTACTCAAATAATCCCTTTAACATATCTTTGAATACCCTTAATGCATTTCTAAATGCATTAACTGAAGGAACAAAAGCTCCACTTTTACTTGTTGGTACAGGCAATAGCAACTACATAGACGTTTATCAAGTTTCTATTACTACTACAGGGCCTCAAGTTAAGTACCTATACTCGATAGATAGCCATACGACATTTAACGGAAAAGTTAGTATTGCAAGCGATGATGAACGGTTGTATCTGATTAACTCATCGGGTATTTACTACACTTACGTGATACCTAACGCAAACTTTACTCTCCTCACGAGCGCTTGTCGTGCTACTGGTGTGGGTGCTCAGCTTACAGCTCTGAACCTTTCGGGTATTACGTACCTCATCGCGTTGCCGGGCAACGGCAACAACACGCTGTGTGTAGTTAACGTGAGCAACGGCGTAGTCACAACGTTGAACCTAGGCTCTGCGCAGGGATACAACTACAGCGTTTCGGCGTACAACTCTAGCTGCGCATGGTTCGTTGTGAATGCCTCTGGCTATCCGGAGCTTATACAGGTATGCGGAAGCTCCTTCACTGTGACTCCGCTCCTCAACTTAACTACTACGAAGAACGTTGGCTTAGCTTACTGTGGATCACTTAACGAACTAGTCATGCTCAGTGAAGGTGGACCTAGCTATGTTATAGATCTACTAACTAAAAGCTTGACTAGAGATGGCTCTCTACCTTTCTACCCCGTCGGTTTAGGGGATAGGCTAGGGTGCTACAACGGGTATGCATTCTTCGTGAGAGCCGACGAAACGAACGAGCTTTGGGTATGGAAGGTATCTGGATAAAAAACGTTTTTCTTTACCTACCTTCTGCGTTGAGGAACTCTGCCCGATGATGGTGCGACTCGCCTCGGTATCGTGGGTACGTACTCAACGCTGGGTCTCATCGGTGGTTCCTGGGGGTATAGCTCCATAAGCTCGTAGACCTCTGGAGGTAGCTCTTCTTTGACGTTGAGCCCGAGCTTCCGTAGCTCGTCGACCGTTATCGGGTAGTCATGGGTGTAGTAACCACTGACCAGTTTGTCAGCGATTTGCTCCGCTCTTTCTCGACTAACCTTATCTTCGAGTAGCTCAACCACGAGAGTCTTCATCTGGTTAACGGCTTTCTCAGCGATGTCCGCAAACATCAGAGTTTCGTCGCTCACCTTCTCGAAGCCTTTGAGCTTAACCACCTTGAGGATCGATGGAGCTGGAACGGCCTTATCACCGACCATTATCTGGGGATCCAATGGTCCTAGAACGGCGTTGCTATCCATCCATATTTCGTCGGCTGCCAACGCAATGAGCGTGCCTCCGCTCATTGCGTAGTGCGGAACTATCACGATCTTCTTCGCGGGGTGCTTCTTTAGAGCTCTGGCTATCTGCGATGCAGCTATGACAAGCCCTCCCGGAGTGTGTATGATCATGGCTATGGGGGTGTCGGGCGGTGTGGATCTAATCGCTCGGAGAACCGCTTCGCTATCCTCGATAGTTATGAATCTATGTATAGGTATTCCGAAGAGCGTTATCCTCTCCTGCCTATGAATCATCGTTATTACTCGCGCCCCCAACTTCTCTTCCAACCTCCTAATCATCTCTGCACGAGCTGCTAGCAGAGCGCGGTACCTCATCTGCGGAGTTAAGAAAGTTAGGAACAGCCATAGAAAGAACAGCAGAAACACTATGTCCCCTAAACCCATCGGAAACATCGGCAACGCCAAGATCTCACCTAGCAGCGCATAAACTGATTATACGCTTCGATATATAAAGGGTTCTGGATGATGAAACGGCTGTGAACGGATTCTAGGTGAAGAACCGTGTTTAAGCTGATCATGATGATGCCGAGACCCCCTCTGAGAGGTGATGAAGTTCGCTAGGGCTGAGCTCGTAGAGGGAGCAATGGTTCTGTACAGAGGGTGCGTATGGATAGCCAAGGGACTTGTACATCCTCCGAGACACGTAGTTGCGTTACCTAGGTACACATACGATGGTCAGTGGAGGAAGCTAACGATCCCTGAACGCATTGAGCTTCTCGAAGAGTACTCGAGGTGGTGGAGCTACGTACAGATGCGGATCCCGCAGATCCCGAGGGATAGAGCGCTACCCATCGAACCGAGGCTAAGAGATCAAAAACTTCAATACGTTTTCAAGCTAGTTAGAGATGAGCTGAGCGAGTTCACCGTTTTCCTCACCGGATCCTCGGCGCTAGGCATGGAGGAAGCTCGCGACCTAGACTTCGTTATCGTGTGTCGAACCATCGAATGCTCTCGAAAAGCTTACTCAGCGCTTCAAAGAGTTGGAGAGCCTATGCACGGACTCGTGTATAGCGAGTGGTTAGCTAAGCATACGCACGAGATAGATTTCCACAGTTACGCAGCTCTCAAAGAGCGATCAGTACTTCTAGGAACGATAGCTGGGGTTCCGTACAGCGCTAGGATCGTGTGCTTAGAGCTGAGCCCCGCTAGGGTTCTGCACCACAAGTTCGTTGAGGATGTCATAGAGATCCGGAAGCCCGTGTCCCCATACACCACCCCCTGTCTCTACATAGCCGAGTCCAAGAGGTTTGGCAGAATCGTTGTGGAGAGCCATCGAATACTGTTCGCAGAGCTACCCATAGGCACGCGAATCGAAGCAGTATTTCGAATCGAGTATCGAAGCAATGGAGTTAAGTACGCGGTTCCCGATCACTCGAATAGCATCTCCGTAACGACGTAAGCTTGAGCTAACGCTGCTCGTCGCCTTCAATGAGCTTCAGGAACTCGGCTACGTCGATTTTCATCTCCTCCGCAAACCTCTTAGATTCGTAGAGCTTCTTCTCTAACTCAGCAGCTCTAGCCACGTACTCCCGGCTCCTAACCTTCTTAAACCTGGCGTAGAGCTTGAACGCATCCTTCCTGCTCCTAATACGCGAAACCCTCTTCAGAACCCGGGACCACGCCACCATACACCCTCTTATACATGCGTAGCACCGCACGCACTTTTCACCATCGATTCTGAGGGGTAGGGATATCGCTTCTCTAGGACAACGGATTGAACAAACGCCGCAACTTGCGCAGTTCGTACTCGCTTCGAGCAACAGCATGAGGTCTAAGCACCGCTCGAGCGAGTTAGCGAAGTGAAACATCAGCGATTCGCTAGAGATCTCGGCGGTACAAACATCGATTCTCACGACGACGAGGTTTCCACGATTCTCTGTAAGCGCTTCGGGAAAGAGCGCTCTGAGGTTATTCAACAACCTCGGAAAATCTCTGCGAACCTGGCGCTCTACAGAGGTACGCGCATAGGTTGGTGTAGGTATCCTACACTCCACACCTACGTCTAAACAGGTTTCTCTAAGCTCCTTCACCTGGTATCCAAACCTCCACAGATGCTTCTTTAGAACGACGCGGGGGTTCGTCGGCGATATTTCTTCGCATAGCCTGTAGATGAAGGGTGTCCAAAACGAGAACTCTTCCTCGTAGAACCTCTGAGCTAGCTTGAGCTCTGCAGCTGTCTTGTATGGACACGCTATACAGCTGAGCCTCTCGAAGCCCCGTGGGTAATCCGGAAAGAGTTCGATTCCGTACCTGTACCTCAACACAAGGTACTCTACCAACCTCGGGAACTTGTACGGAACACTATGGCTAACGACGCCGAGCTCCGCATCTACGTAGGTAGCGGGTTTAATGCTTCTTCTAAGGGTTTCGTACTTCCTCGACCCCGTGTAGCTAACCACCTTGTCTAACCCGTAAAGCTTCTTAGCGAGCGCTAGCTGCGGATAGAACTTGAATACGTTGGTGCACCAACGATAGCCTCGGAAAGGCATGCCGAAACTTCTAAGCATCTCCGATACGCGGCTCCACCTATGCTCAATCACATGCATCTCGAAGCCTAGCTTGGTAGCCAAGCGATTAGCGTAGTCGTAAACGTTGGGAGGATCACCCTTCTCGATGTGTGTATACACCGCACTGAAGTTTGATCCGACCTCCGTTAACAGCGCCGCAGCCAACACGCTATCCTTTCCTCCGGAGAACGCTAGAAACCCCTTCTTACCAAGTGTTTTCTCGAGCCACTCCACCGCTCGACGAGTCTTATCAACCATGGACTCGATCAGCTGGTGATTAGCTCTATACACATCGTACCAATCCCTCTTCTTAGCGGAGAGAACCTGGAGGTACAGATCCGTGGGTACATCAACTCGTATTAACGATCTCAACGACACCCAGCGGTTTTCAGAGTAGAGCTGCACTTCCTCGATGATACCGTTCCGGACGACTATCTTAACACCGCTCTCCCTACCTACCCCCTCCATAACCAACAAGCTGGCTAGTATATCGCGCGGCACAACATCGATCTCATCTCTAACAAGATCCATGAATACTATCGCTAGCGGATAACCATTCACGAAGAACTCGAGCGCGTGATCCATCGAGGCGTGGCTATCGGAAGACACGAAAACCAGACCTTGGTTAAAGAGAGGCTCAAGCTTCTGAGCAAGATCGCGTCCGAACCTCTTACTGACGGCGTTGATCAGCAGCTCACGATCGTGATCGTTAGCGGGTCTAGGATCGAACCAGAGCAACGCGTTTCTGGAAACCTCCATAATTGTAGAAGCTCTGCTCTCTGCGAATCCCCTCCGAAAGTACGGAACGTTTTCCTCGACATCGTAGTAGATCCTAAGCGGAGATTCGTTACGAAAACAATTCGTGTGGTAAACGCTTCTCGAATAGCTCTTCACATCGTGACTAACCACGTTCTCTCCTCGAACTCGACTATCTGAGCAGCATCGCTATGGCTATGGCTAGCCCCGCGATCGCTGGCAACATTCCGTACTTCATAACCGCGGATATCGCTTGATCTATCCTAAGCCTACCCATGCAAGCCCTGATCGTTACCAGTACGAAGAGCACGATTACGTACTTAGCGATCAGTATCGCTATTCCCACCGGGCTGAGATGACCGTAGGGATAGGGTCCTCCTAGGAACAGGTAGGTTATGACGAGTGCTGAGAACGCCAGCTCCATATCGTGAAGCAGGTTGTACAGTGCTAGTATACGACCTGAGAACTCGGTTACGTGACCAGCTATCAGCTCCTGCTCTGCTTCCGGGATGTCGAAGGGCTTCAGCATGGTCTTAGCTTGGCTCGATACCACAGCGCTCCACAACCCTAGGGCCATGGCTATGAATCCGGGTACAGAGAACCATGCTCTCCAGCTGTTTAAGGAGGTTGCGAGTACTGAGAAAGGAGGATTCGATCCCAAGGCCGTGCACATGGTTATAGGCACGAATATCGCTGCGACCCACGTCGGCTCGACTATCGCTGCCAGCGCTACGAGCCTCGAGACGCCTGCCACCGTCAAAGGGTTTGGGTAGGAGAGCGCCGCCACTATTATCCCCACGGTTACCCAGACCGCGCATAGGTAGACGAACACTATGATGTCGTAAGGCGCCGAGAGTCTGAGAGGAGAGAGTGGAAGCATTAGGGTCGCGGCTACGAGCGCTGCAATAGATATTGCGAGACCCACCTTCGCTTGAAGAGGAGAGGAGTAGCGCTGGATCTTCACTTCCTTAGCTAGGTACAGCTTCATGAAGTCCATCAGTGGCTGAAGCAATCCAGCGGGTCCGACGTATGTCGGACCCATTCTGCTCTGCATCCTAGCAACCACTTTCCTCAGAAACCATTCGCTGAAGAACGATAGCGCCGAGAGGAAGACTAGCCCAGGGAAGAGGAGCGCGCTCACCACACCCAACACAATTACTACCACGGGATTCATTCTCACCACCCTGAGTATACGCTGGCTATGCTCACAGCGACGACTATGGATATGAGTAAGAGTAGCAAGAACCAGGATGCCATGTACGCGCACCACTCGTTGAGTCTACCGCTGTGAACGACGTCTCTGAGAGTGATGTACAGCTTGCCCATGGCTCTCTTCACAAGTCCCCAGTAAAGGGCTACGGCACTAGGTAAAGGTTTCCGAAGCACGCGTTCAGATTCTCCTCCTATGTACATCTCGTCCCCCACCTTACTGCTCTTACCCCCGGCGAACAAAGCTAAGATCACACCCATTACACCACCCATCACGCAACTCATTACGAGAGCTAAGGCTCCGGGGCTCAGGATCATCGTCATGGCCATGCCTATCCACCCGTGGCCACTGCGATCCACATCCTGTACATGGTGCTAAAATAGCTTATCATGTAGCTTCTTGGGTCGATCAGCTGGTTAGCAACGTTGGAGAAGAACGTTCTTAGGATCGATGGGTATACGGCGAAGAGTACGACCGTTGCAGCAGCTAGTATTATCAGTACTCCAGCTGCGAGGGGACTCTCCTTAACCTTAGCAACTTCTTTGGATCCCTTCGCCACCGCTACGTATATCAGCTTGGCGTATCCTAAGAGCGACAGAGCTGATGCTACTACCACCAGTACGGCTAGGTACGGCATCCCAACATCTAGGAACGCTTGGTACAGCAGGTATTTGCTTAGGAAGCCGGCGAAGGGAGGTACTCCGAGCAGGTTCAGAGCTCCGATCACCGTAGCTATGCCAGCTACCGGAAGAGCTCTTCCGACACCCACGAGCTCATCTATATCTCTCGTACCCCTCGCTTTTATCATGACCCCCGTGGACATGAAGAGCATCGACTTCCCTATGCTGTGGTTTATCATGTGGAACACCATCGCGGCCAACGCCAGTGCAACCGCCGTCTGCGGCGCACCCTGCACCCCCACAGCTATAGCCATGAACATGAACCCCACGTGGTTAACTGTGCTGTACGCAAGGAGCCTCTTCACGTCCCTCTGCACACCCATCATCACCGCTCCAACAATCGCTGAAACCGCTCCTAGGACGCCGAGCGCTATCAAGAACATCGTTCTCGGAGCCGGTATGCCATGGGCTATTGGATGGTTTAGGAGCTCCGAGCTACCCATTCCGAACATCGTGTATAGGAACCTCGCTGTTGCGTAGACCCCCACCTTCACGACGAGCCCTGAAAGAGCTGCCGATACGGGCGCTGGAGCTTCTGGGTGAGCGTCTGGGAGCCAAAAGTGGTTCGGGAAGAGCGCTGCTTTGTAGGTGAAAGCCCATAGCGAGAGCGCCAATGCTATACACGCGCTCAGCATGGGGTTGCCGAAGAATATCAGTAGGGTGTGCGATGCTATCCACGGAAACGTCTCATGGTAAAAACCGTAGTTCCTGAGAGCGATGCCCGCCATGTGCAGCGTCTGATAAGAGGCGTATATGAATACCGTCGCTATGAAGTACACCGTGGTGACGGCGGCACCTATAATGGCGTACTTCATGGCGGCTTCCACGGCTTGGGCGCGACCCCTGTAGAATGCTACTAGGCCGTAGGCTGAGATCGCTGTTACCTCGAGCATGACGAAGAGGTTGAACACATCGCCCGTGTAAACGACTCCAAGCATCCCTGCCTCAAGCCCTAGGAGCAATGTGTAGTACCATTCGTAGCCTGAAAGACCCTCGGTGTACCAAACGCTGTATATTATTATCATCAGCATAACCGAGGCTATCAGCAACCCTATAACCGCGCCGAAGAGATCCACCTCGTACACTATGCCCAGCGGCGGTGGCCATCCACCGAATGGGTACAGAATGGGTGCTCCCCTGACCAGCACATCGTGCATTATGAGCGTGGCCACGATCAACGCGAATACGCCGAACGCCACTGCGTAGGAATCGTAGAACCTCTTGTTCTTTACGAAGAGCGTGAATATTGGCAACGCGAAGGCAGCTACTATCAGCGCCACCGCCGAGATTCCGTAGATCGGTGACGGAGGTGCGTACACAGCCATCGTCTCAGCCCTCGAAGACCCTCTTAGCGAAATTCTCGAAGTCCGCGGAGATATGAGCTTTGCACTGCTCCGGTTCCACCGTTTTCACGTCTATCCAATGCACGTAGTACAACTTCCTCTGAGGATCTATATCCACTACCACCGTTCCCGGAGTGTTGGTTATCGAATTCGCGACCGCAGTTATACCGTAACCCGTCTCAAGATCGTAAGGAACGCGAACTATGCCGGGATTTATCGGCATACGTGGATGCAGGATCCTCTTCGTAACGTCGATGTGAGCCTTAACCTCAGCAACGAAGAAGTAGTAGAGAGCGTACGCTATTCCCCAGAGCCATCTGAGGGGATTAAGGGCTTTGCCAGGCTTTTCAACGGTTATGTTAGCCATGAGCAAACCCGATAGGGCTGCTGCTAAAACACCCGTTACTATGTCGTATATGGTCGCTGACCCCGTGTATATTATGTACACGATGAATACGAGTATCGCAATTGGAATTGCCCTAACCACCCTCTGCATGGTCTCATCCCCTGAGCTTCGCTATCTTCCTAACGTCGGTCGTCCCATAGTGCCTGTAGATTTGTATCGCTAGGAACACGAGGAACAGTGTAACCGCTAACCCTATGACTATCGCTGTTAGGACGAGTGCTTGCGGTAAGGGGTCGACTGCGTGCGTAGCGAAGTACCTCAGATTGTATGGGGTCGGTTTCCAGAGCATGACGGGGGGTATCGGGTTCGTATTGGCGGGCTGTCTGAACCCTATCATTATCGCGAGCGTGTTAGCG
>JALWBS010000154.1 GCA_027037025.1 Desulfurococcales archaeon
AGCTGTTGCCAAACCCTTCAAGCCCACACGCTTAACAACAACTCCTTTGATTCGCCGAGCCTCAAGTTCTTCAACGGCTTTCAGCCAAGTTCCGTCGGGGCTCGAATCGTCGACAACGATTATCTCGTAGTCTAAGCTCTTCAATGCCTTCTCTAGTTCGTCGAATAGCTTCGGTATATTATCTCTCTCGTTAAACGTTGGCACGATCACGCTGATGCGCGCACACAATAAAAAGTCCCTAGGTTCTCTCGAAATAGTTACGTTTATTAAGATTATATGGGATAGCGAGGGTGACTCTTGCTTAGGAGCGATAAGACGCTGTGATGAGGGTCGGACCTTGTGTCGAGAAGGACTGCGTTTTTCGGCAATAGCTCTGCTAATCGTGGTAGCTCTCAGCATCCCTACGTTGTTCGCCGACGGTGAAGCTACGAAGTTCTACATATACGGTCTTCGGACATGTCCTCACTGTCATAAACTCTACGACATCCTCTCGAAGAATTTTGGTGTAGATAACGTCTACATGTGCTACATCAAGGAACATAGAGATTGCTACCAACGGCTCTGGGACTTCTACAAAATCATAGGTTTCGAACCAGTGGTTCCGCTCACGATAGTTATCCGCGATGGTGTAGCGAAGGCGATCGTCGTAGGCGAGGTTGATGACGTCAACTTCTGGAGATCGGTGGCTAGCGCTAGCTCTACGAACGTCAGCGCGGTTAACAAGGTGCCCGTATACGTTGGCAAGGAACTCTATGGATACATAGTGTTGAGGAACCGCGGAGAACTCATCAACTTCACGAAGTCCATGGCTCCCCAGTTCTTCAACACCACGTCCAGCGGCATTGCATTCGTCGGTAGGTTCGTTAAGGTTGGTCATGCTGGTCGCGCTGAGGTTACGCGCTTAGAGAGCTTGTTAACGCTCTTACCCGAGACCGTGCTGCTCGCCCTAAGCGACTCCATAAACCCATGCGCGCTCTACATATACGTAGTTCTGTTAATCGCAGCAGCTCTCTCCGTGTATGGAGAGAAGCGTGCTATAATGAGGCACGTGACCTCGATAGGCCTCTCCTTCGTGGTGGCGGTGTACATCGGTTACATGCTCCTAGGACTAGGGTTGTTAAAGGCTGTTTCCGTTCTACCGCTCTACGCACCGATAGCTTCGGCTATAGCCATAGGCTTCGGTGCGTGGACCATAGCCACGGGGGTTCTTCGCAAGAGTAGATCGATAGCGAAGGGCTTCGTTCTGGAGAGGATACCAAGAGCTTCGCTATCCATACCCCTATCCTTCGCACTAGGGCTACTCGTAACCTTTACCCTCCTACCGTGTTCAGCCGGGCCCTACCTGCTCTTTGTAACAATTGCGAAGAGAGCTGGTCTCACTATGGCTGAGCTCCTACCTCTGCTAGCGATATACAACACCGTGTTCGTAAGCCCAATGATAGCGATACTGCTCTTCATGTCCTCGATCTCCAAGCTGGAGAGCGTCCAGAGATTCATAGTCTCGCGAGGCGATGTGCTATCCATATTCTCGGGGCTCTTACTCACGGCTCTAGGCATATACGTCCTCTTAACGTATGGCTGAGGAGCGTACGCAAAGCGCTTCGAGCCTCCGACAAACTCAACGTAGTGACCAGTCTCGAGAGCTAGCTTAAAGATCTCTAATATGCGATAGAGTGCGAGGTGATGCCATGGTTGTGGTTGAGGGGTTCGAGGTAAGGGAAGATCTTTACTACGATGTTGAGAACC
>JALWBS010000155.1 GCA_027037025.1 Desulfurococcales archaeon
GTTGATGAGGCAGCGCAGTTCGTTGAGAGGATTAGTAAGGAGTACAGAAGTAGAGTTGCAATCCTATTCGATACGTTTCACGCATGCTTAGAGCACCGCGATCCATACGCTGCTTATCTGCGGATTAAAGACATGGTTAAGCATATACATATCGCGGATAGCAATAGGAAGCCTCCAGGCGAAGGAATGATCGATTGGGTTAAGATGATCGCGATCGTGAAAGCGTGTGGATACAGCGGTTTCCTATCTCTAGAATGCTTACCGAGCCCGACGTACGTTGATAGCATTAGAAAAACTTCGGAGATGCTCTTACCTATTCTACGCGTTTTTACTTAGCAAGGTATTTGAACGACCTTCTTCGCTTAACCCATTACAATCACTCTGATTCTAACCCTAGCAACCACCTCTTTATGTAGGGTAGCCACAGCGTTTCGACGGTTATTGATACCAGCACGGTTACGAACGTTGCGGTCAATATTATCTCTCCCCAATCTATTAGCCACGGAATGTTGTATGCTAATCCTAGCGATAACGGCAATCCTGCAAGAGCTGAAGGTACGACGCCCCTCGGACCTTCTAAAGACATGAAGAGGTACTCTCTGAAGCTCCATCTGCCCACGGGTATTATGGGTAGCGCCGCTATGGGCCTAGCTACGAGTATTACTGCAAGCGCTACGAGTAGCGAGGGTAGCGCCGTTCGTATGAGAACGTCTATCCTTATGCTCGCTCCTAGAAGCACGAATATGAAAGCCGTCGCAAATGTTGCAAGAGCTTCGTTGAAATGAACCTCGGTATCGATGAGCGTCTGCATCCGTAGAGCTTCATAGGCTTTCTCCCTGAAGAACACGTGGTGATTCCCGAGAACTATACCTATGACCGTGGCCACCAGGTATCCCGAAGCGCCTAGCCTTTCGCCAATCAAGAACCCTAGGAAGGCCATCGCCAACGAGAATAGTAGGATCTCCTCACCTCGTTCAAACCCACACAGCTTAATTATGTAGTAGGTTACCACACCCATCGCGATTCCCAAGACTATGGATACGACGACCTCGTAGAGGAAGTATAGAACCGAGGCGAAGTAGAGAGGAACGAACTTCGCGAACATCATCATCATCTTAGCGCTGGGAGCTTGGGGTAGAACCAGCGCTACCGCCAACGTCGTTAAGACTATGCCCAGCGGATCGTTAAATATGGACTCCGTTATCAATATGATCTTCAGATCCTCGCGAACACGGTACTGTCTGAATAGGGGTATCAACGTGGCTGGATCGGTTGCAGAGATTATCGCGCCGAACAGAAACCCTGCAAGAAATGGAACGTGGAACACGTAGGAGAAGACAAATGCTGCTATAACCGCCGTTATGACGAGGCTTATGGTATCCAACGTGCCTATGGTCGCGAAGTGCCTCTTGAGGATCGTCCACTGCAGGTTGTGTCCCTCCGCAAACAGTATTATGACGAGGCCGAGAACCCTAACGTAGTCAAGGAGTTTTCTCACCAGGTACGTGTTTGCGAGCTTCAACACGGATCCGAATACTAGCCCCATCACTATTAGCAGCGGTATGAAGGAGATGTTCCTCTTCTTACCTATCAGTAGCGAGGCCGTTCCTATCATCAAAACCATTATGACTGCTGCAACCAGAGCCTCTACCCCATGCAACATCGTTGAGGAACCCCCGTGAACCATCCGCAATCACCGTAGCCATGCGCTCTATTCATCGACGTGT
>JALWBS010000156.1 GCA_027037025.1 Desulfurococcales archaeon
CTACCACGAACGTGCTTCAACCCTCTTATAGCTTCGTACACAACGTGTAGTCCTGGGGCTTCTATTATTATGTACCCACGTATATCGGGAGGTACGACGATCGAGTATATGGGTAGATTCTTCACTCGCGCATGAGCTTCAACCATTAACGCAACGTTGAATTCCTGCCTTGCAGTAGTCCTTATCACAAAGAAGAGCGCTTCAGGCATCCTGACAGTTACCTTAATGTTACCACCTTCATTCGACATTCTCTCAATCCCTAGCTACCCCTAGCATGCATGAGTAATAACGTTATGGCGGTTCTTATCGCGAAGGCTACTCCTCCTACCAGGAACATTCCTGCTAGAACAATCTTCAGTAGATTTAGGAACTCCTCACGGCTAGGCTTCTGAGCAAGTCTAAGTATTCTTTGAATTCCTTCCCAGACCCCGCTGTACTTACCCACGAATCAGCACCCTGAATCATATGCAGAGTCTACATCACCATTCTATTCGCCGAATAAAAGCTTTAGCAGGAGTTCGGGATTGTATGGGATCAGATCCCTATACCCTTGCCCGACACCTAAGTAGATTATTGGTCTATCGATCGATAGGATTACTGAAAGCGCTGCACCTCCACGGCTATCCGCATCTACTTTGGTTAGTATCACCGCGTCTACCCCAACGTTTTCGTGGAAAGCTCGTGCTTGCTCAACAGCATCATTCCCCGTCAGCGCATCTAAAACGAGTAGCTTTAGATCAGGTTTAATCACGCGAACGATCTTCTTCAGCTCGTCCATGAGATTGGAGTCTACGTGCATCCTACCAGCAGTATCTATCAGCACGGCATCGTATCCACGTTTCTCAGCGTACCTAACGCCATCGTATGCAACTGCTGCTGGGTCGCTACCGTACTTACCTCCAACGAAGGGTACTCCCAACTTCTCACTGTGTTTCTTCAGCTGTTCTTGTGCAGCGGCTCGAAAGGTATCTGCAGCTACTATAACCGGCTTGAGCCCATTGTTAAGCAGTAGGAAGGCCGTTTTGGCTATGGTCGTGGTCTTCCCAACCCCGTTAACCCCCATGAACACTATCTTGAAGGGTTTCCGACCTTCTCTAACCAATTCAACGAGATCTTTCTCGAAAACCCCATGCTTCAGTATCTCGAGTAGCTTACGCTTTACAGCATCCATGACAACGCTCCTAGCATCCCCAATGCGCGGGATCTTTAGCTCTGCAAATACTGATCGAAGTAAGTTCGTTATCTTTTCAGCAGCGTCTACAGCTACATCTGCTTCTACAAGCTTGAGCTCTAGTTCCTCTAGCAATCCTTCTATCTCTTCTTGAGAAAGGGTTCTGTACTTAATGGTCTCGCTAACGGTGTCGATGAGCTTCTTAAAAGCTTCCTTAATCTTTCCAAACATTGCGTTGGGTTCCCCTTAACCTCTAGCCTCTCGTCGAGATCTTGCTAGAAGCGATGTGTACTCCTGCAATTTTCGCTGCATCTGGTTATATAGGCTGAGTAACTTCTTCAGATCAGCTTCCGCGTCTCTCAGCGCAGTCATCAGCTCCTTCTCGCGTGCCGCTAAGATGTTCTTCGCCTTGTCTATGGGTAGCTCCATGACGTAGTCTCGTGCAAGCGATACGTATACCTTGAGGTCTCGTGGTATCACCGACTTTATGAAAGCGTATCCTCGTCGATCGAGAGCTATCAACGATTCCTCGCCACAGCGCTTCTC
>JALWBS010000157.1 GCA_027037025.1 Desulfurococcales archaeon
TAGTTATCATCAAAATTGCAGAATATGTTGTTGTACTCGGTGTACACGCAAACATACTTAACCACGTTATGCAAGGCGTTCAGCATGGGATCCTCTTTGTAGCTAATAACCATTCGTTCACCGGGATACATCGCTAGACCTCGTCTCTTGATCTCGACGATCAATCCCTTGCCTACGAACAGCTTCTCTTTAATGCTCGAAGAATTCAATAGTGGTATTGATGAATTCAGTACGTATATGAAAGCTAGAACCCTGCTTGTACCACTCCAAGAGTTTACGATCTCTAAACCACTCTTTGATAGGTGAACGCGTAGAAGTTCTCTAGAGTGCTTGATCTCTTCGATAGCTTTCATAGCTGTGTGCCTAATCATCTTCTGCCATTCAAGAGCTAGCATCGCCATGGAAACCAGCAGCGCTAGCACTACGAACGCAGCAACATACTCACCCTGACCTCTTCTCATACCCCTACTCATCTCCTTCACCTCTCGATGGGGTAGATCTGGTGGTTCACGGAGACGGCTATGGGTGTACCACTAACTACGAACACTAAGGTGCTTGATGGGCCTACGCATGCGTTTCTACGAACTTTTCCTCTGTCGGTGATTATGGTGAAGTTGCTACAGAGTTTGAGATTCGATTTCATGCTGCATATATAGTAGCTAGTATTGAGTATCCGAGTGCATTTGACATGGAGCTCGACGCTACCACTTGATGGTTTAAGTAGTGTGATCTGCTTACTAAGTACGTACATTAGGGAAATCGATGCTGCGGCGAGTATCGAGGTTACTATGATCAGCGCAACAAAGTTTGATAGAGCTACTCTAAGGGGAACCATTGAGCCCCGCAGAGAATAACGCTTAAAAAACGCGATTGTGTCCCGAGAACCTCAAGCTTAGCGAGCTCTAAGATACTATGGTCTTAGCTTGTGCTATTATTACGTGGCTCCCGCTCTGAGCTTTGATTATAACCGTCACTACATCTCCTGGATTCGCTGGTACGAATACCAACTTTGATGCGGACTGACCTGCTGGCAGGGATTCGCTTATCATGGCATTGCTCACTTTAACCTCCTTTCCATTTACTAAGATCTGATATATCTCTATGTTTTTCAGCAGCGATGTCCCTATGTTCCTCACATTTATTACGAGCGATACGTTGTCGGGACCCACAGAGGTTGCGGAAATGCTAATAGCCATCCTAGCGTTGCTACTCTGACTGTTTATCATGCCCGTCAGTATGGGCCAGAGCGCTGCTCCGATCGCAACCGTTAGCACGACTCCTATCACTATAGCCATCATCTCGCTCATTCCTTTCCTAAGGTTTCGGGGCTTCAACGCGGACCCCCGCAGATGTAGAGGATTTAAAAAGAGTGTAGCATGATGAGTGATAAGGTGGTTATCGCTATAAATGGTAAGTGCCTCACTTCGTATATGGGGGTACCGTATCTAAGGACTGTTGACACGAGTGCGTAGCCAATCATGGATATTGGGATCAATAGCTGGAGGTTTGCGGATGCGAATATAGATAACGTGTTTAGTGCGTATGCAGTCATCAAGGATTTGCTGAACGTTGTGAGGGTGTTCGAGATCCACACGACTATCATCATCGTTGCTATGGCTAGTGCATCGAATAGAATTGATATCTTCTTAGCGCTTTCCTCCATAACCAGCACTCTTCGTAGGAGCTCGAGCAATCGATGAATGACGCTCA
>JALWBS010000158.1 GCA_027037025.1 Desulfurococcales archaeon
GCTTCTACACTGCTCAACGACATCCACTATAGATAGAGGGGCTATGACTGTGAATCCCAGATGCTTGGATACCAAGCGTTTCTCGACAAAGAACCTGAAGAAGAGCCTATCGAACCTCTTACCGGCTTCCCAGATCCTATCTCCATAGGCTTGAACGTCTATACCCATAGCCCTAGCCCGAAACCTAATGGGAGCAACCTTGAAGTACGTACAGATCCTACATCCGCGTTTAGGCATACCACCACGTCGAAGCTCGCGTAGAACCTCCTTACGTGGGGGTTCTACCACAGTTACATCGGTTCCCAACACTCTTGCTATCCTCAACGCTTCAGATACGTTCCTCTCAGGTTCTATGAATGGCATGTGGACGTAAACCACATCTACATCGAATCCTATGAGAGTCGACAACTTCATGAGCGCAGCGAGTGCAATCGTACTATCTTTACCTCCGCTAAAGGCCTCTGACGCCTTCGCACCTCTCAACGACGTGCACGAATCCTTTACGAACTCAACGTAGTGATCTATCGACTTCACCGTCCTTACGAATAGCCACGGTTTATCGTCGAAGAGCTTCCTCAAATCTATAGATGCTTGCCCAATCTTTAGGATGCCCTTATCAACACTGTTCGTCACGTCCACTGCAATGTCGCTTATCCAAAACCACCACCTGATCCGCGATTGGCTAACCATTTTTACTATGTCATTCACTATAGCTACGAACGTCCTCGGCGTACCGCTAGCATCAACGATGGGTATGTATTCCACAGCACACCCTATAACGTGTTGCTAGTAGGAATCTTCTTATATAGAGATCATGACGCGGTTTGCTGAGTTAGCCCGGAAGATCGCTGAGATAGCCATGCCTAAGGATCCTAGCCACGGCTACGATCATGTTGAGAGAGTGGTTGGCTATGCTAAACGAATAGCTGAGCAGCTGAGGATTGATCTAGACCTCGAAGCTCTTGAAGTAGCAGCGTGGTTACACGACATAGCTAGGGGATTACCTGAGGATCACGCTATCGCGAGTGCGGATATCGCTTACCACCTCCTGATAGAGCATGGAGCTCCACCTGATTTCGCTGAGAAGGTTCGTAGGATCATTATGTGCCATAGCTACTCTGCGCGAAAGAGAGGCGCTACGTGTATCGATATCGAAGGGGTTGTCTTAAGCGATGCCGATAAGATAGATGCTGTCGGAGCCGTCGGAGTGGCTAGGGTCTTCATCTACGGAGGCACGCATGGTCGTAACCTGAGCGATTCTCTCAAGCACCTAACGACGAAGATCTTATCGCTGAAAAGATACGTCGAGACCACCCCGGCTAAGAAAATCGTTGAGTTGAGAAGCAAACGCGTAGAGCTCTTCCTCTCATGGATCTCGGAGGAGCTGGGTAAAGAGTCAGAGCGCGAAACTCTCCTCATCGATCGGATTAAAGGGCCCAGCTCATCATCCTAGGACTCTCGGGCAAGCAAGGTTTTTGAGCTTTGGTACCCAGCCGCTGTAGGCATACGGCTGTGAAGATAGTTGTTAGAAGCTCGAAGGATAGAAACGCGGTTAGGTACGCTATAGACAAGTTCTACGGAGGAGATCCAGCGATAGATGTACTGACGTTGGGTGGAGCTAGGAGATGCGACGATATACTGGAGAAGCTTAAGGAACTATCGAGTTCGATGAACGATATCTACCTAGTTCTATTAGGGGA
>JALWBS010000159.1 GCA_027037025.1 Desulfurococcales archaeon
TCACCTTTCGAAAGCTCTCTTCTCCACTTACTCACCTTATCAAGCATTGATTCGAGCTCGCCTATAAGTATGTTCGCAGCCTCCCTAACTATGGTTGTCGGCTTCAGCGCTCCCGAGGATTCTATGTAGAGCACATACTCATCATCCCTAGGAACGACATCGATTGCTTTGCTTGGGCAGTTAGCTACGCACTGCTTACATATTACACACTCTTCAGCGTTGACGACGTTCACCTTACCACCATCTACCTTAAGCACACCTCTGGGACATACCGATGCGCACGTACCGCAACCTGTGCACAGACTTTCGTCTACGACGACGTCAGCTACGTACCTCGATACGGCAACCGTTGCCGGGCTCCACTTAGCGTGTTCAAGACCGTTCGAAAGCCTCGCGAACATCTCTACCCATATCCTCTGACCAGGGCCGAGCACGACGATCGGTATGTTATCGTATACGGGATACACGTCGGGATCGTAGCTCTTTATATCCCTCGAGTACACGGTTAGCTCACGATCTCTGGACTCGATCCTGAGAACCATGAAGACGAAGCACTTGTCCACCAACTCCTTCGGGCAAGAATCTATGTTTTCACTACACTCAGCGCACTTCTCCAGGGGAACCTCTCTATACTTCCTGAGAGCTTCCTCCGAGTAGAGAGGTATGAGACCAAGCCTATGAGCCAGAATCTCGTCGAAGAGAACGCTGTTGTTGTCTATGACCCTGACGATGTCTACGGCCATGCAGGGAACCTTAGCTAAGGCGTATCGCCTCAAAACGTTTACGAAGGGAAGCGGAAATCCCTTGCATTTCAACTCTATGGATCGCGAATCCAGTCTCCTCAGCTCCACAACCATGAGCCGGCTACACCCTCCTACCACGCCTGCCGCCAGGTCTCCTCGTCGTGTCGTGGGGTATCGGGGTCACATCCTCTATCCTACCGATTATAAATCCAGCGCGTGCCAACGCTCTGATCGCAGCCTGAGCCCCAGGTCCCGGGGTCTTAGGTCCGTGCCCACCGGGAGCGCGGACCTTTATGTGTATAGCGTTGATGCCCTTCTCCATGGCTTCCTGCGCCACTCTATAAGCAACCATCATCGCCGCGTAGGGACTCGGCTTCTCTCTATCCGCTCTAACAACCATTCCCCCTGATCCTCTTGCCACGGTTTCTGCACCCGTTATGTCGGTTATGTGAACTATCGTGTTGTTGAACGACGCGTATATGTGGGCGACACCCCACTTCAGCTCACGCACGGGGAACGCCATTCCTTACCACCTCAACCCGTTTGTTGAGCTAGCTCGGATCTCTTAGCGAACGGTGATAAGGGGTAGAACTCTACGTAAGGTTCTTCATCGCGCGAAACTAGGTAGTTAGGCGACGTCACCCTCCTCCCCCTGATAGCTATGTGTCCATGCACTATGAGTTGCCGAGCTTGGTGAACGGTCTTTGCGAGACCCTTTCTCCAGACTATGGTCTGAAGCCTTCTCTCGAGAAGCGCTTCAACGGTTAAGTTGAGCACGTCGCTGAGCGTGGCATCGGCGCTGGGCAGCACCCCTAGTTTATACAACCGTTCTATCAACATCCTCGCCTGAACCTCTCTTTGCTCAGGTGGTAACCTAAGCAAATCACGTGCGCGATGCCTTATCTTCCTCAACATTGTTTGGAATATCCACAGCTCCCTCTTATTCCTGAGACCGT
>JALWBS010000160.1 GCA_027037025.1 Desulfurococcales archaeon
GATCCCTACGATCCATCAACGGGCTGGTTCAAGATACGTGCATACCTAAGGGAGAACACCGTGGTCGATATCTACGAGTATCGTATCGAGGGAGAGGTGTATCGCTACAGCTACGCATTGATCGTTGGTGGTAGAAGGGTGCTGGGCTACGACAACGCTCCTCACCACCCCGAGATAGATACTTTTCCCACATCGCAAACACGTTGGTGATAGGGTAGAGCCTCTGCACAGCCCAAGCATAGAGGCGTTCCTAGAAGAAGCGAAGAACGTAGTCGAGCAGCGCGGAGACAAAGCCTAGCTCCGAACCATGGCGAACACTGCAAAGCGACGCAACAAATAAGTTTTCGTAGATAGACCGCGTCACAGCAATGCCTCTCCAACCCATTCCCCAGACTTCCTAGCTCTGGGCCTAGCATTGTTGTTGTATAAACCCTGTAGGATGTGGATCACGATGCAGCTATACCTCGTAGCAGCGTTGATAAGGAATCTATGGATGAAAGAGATTGTGTGGCGTAAGCAGGTTAAGCATTGAGAAATCTCAAGAAGACTGTTTTATCGCAAAAGCTTTCGCGTAACCACGCATTAGCGTGAGACGATGGAGAACTGTGGCATAGTTGGGGAGGAGCTATGCCTAACGATGCTTCACCGAGCTTCGTTTACCACGTGTTATCGAAGGGGTGGGTACTCGTTGAGAAGAGACTTGGTATAGCAGTGATAGCGAGGATATACGTTCTCGAAGAGGTTAGGAAGTTGAGACACGTTGAAAACTATTCAAAGACGTTAGGAGCAACGATTATCAATCCAATCAACTTCGCACCCACGAAGACCAGCATCGACACACAGAGAAGCCGTTAGAAAACGCTGGAAACCATGGAGCGATGCACTACAGCCCGCTAACCTGCGTAATGAACGATGCGCATCAGCACAAGAACTTTCTCGATAACCTCATGGATGAGAATGGGGGTGCGTGGCTCTACGCTAATGTTTTATCAACGTCTTCGAGACGCTGGTTAAGCGGAGGTGCTCTGAGTGAGGAGGGTTAGGCTTCGCTTTGCTAAGGATCTCGAGATAGAGTTCAGGGATAGGGATAGGGCTCTACAGCAAATCGAGCAATTGGCTGAGAGGGGAACGCTATTCCCCGTAGTGATCTACGGACCCGAGGGGTGTGGGAAAACAGCGTTTTTCAAGCAGGTGAGGGCTGTTCTCGAAGAGCGTGGTTACCACGTGATCTACGCTAGCCCGTTGGCGGAGAGCGTCGAGGAGATTCTATCCTATACACCTACCGTGAAGGGGATTGTTAAGGAGGTTCTCAAAGCGTTTCCAGAGCCCTACTCAAGGATCGTTGATGCCGCGATCAGGATCGTTAGCGAGGTTATGAAGAGGTTGAGGAGGTCTAGAATAGCTCTGCTCCTAGACGACGTATTCCAAGCAGTTGGTCTCGATAAGGCAGAGACCTACGTTAAGATCCTGCTCAACCTAATCGAGTATCCACCGGGTGACTACGAGAACATCGTTGTCATGGCTTCGAGTAGCGAGGGTGTTACGAGGGATAGGATTGGTAGACATGGCTGGGCATCCATGAGGATTCTGTGGAACATGTGTAGAGAAGGCTTCGAACAGCTACACGATGCGATTCCCGACGAGAGCAAGCCGAGCTACGAAACCGTGTGGAGGATCACGGGGGGCAATCCGAGGTTGCTGAAGAAGCTCTACGAAGCTGGTTGGGACGTAAACACCGTCTTCAAGAGCGTGGTCGAGGAGAAGAAGCTCGATCTCTTCGTAAGCAAGCTGGGTGAGGAAGAGCTTGAGATACTGAGGCAAGTGATTGAGGATCCCGACAACCTGGTTAAGAGGCTTAGGGAGAGATCGGCTCAGGAGCTGGAGAGGAAGCTCATCGAGCTCAACCTGATCATGTACATGCACGATAGGGATGAGCATGGATGGATCGATCAACCACCACCCGAGAAGGATCTTGAGCTAGGCATTGGCAGGTTCTACGCATGGCAAACGCCTATCCACAGAGAGGCTATGAAGAAAGCGTTGCGATGCATCGAGGTGACCAATCATTGAGAAGGGTTAAGCTGAGCTTCGCTGGTCTGGAGATCGAGTTCAGGGATAGGGATAGGGCTTTGAAGCAGGTTGAGGAGCTGGCTGAGCGAGGTACGTACCCAGTCTACGTCGTTTACGGTCCCGAGGGATGCGGAAAGACGGCTCTGCTTAGACAGGCTAAGGATATGCTTGAGAACGAGTTTGGTTACCACGTTGTTTACGTGAATCCGATCGCTGAGAAAATCGATGAGATTCTACAGTTCACGCCCTCGGTCAAGGACATCGCTAAGGAGGTTCTGAGCCTGTTCCCGAGCCCCTACTCGATGATCGTCGACGTCGCTATCACCATCGCTAGCCGAGTCATGAAGAGGTTCAGCAGACCTAGGGTTGCGGTTTTGATGGACGACATCTTTCAAGCTGTTGGCGTTGATAAGGCGGAGATCTACGTCAAGACCTTGCTGAACCTCATCGAGTACCCACCTGCGAGCTACGAAAAGATCGTTGTGTTGGTGACTAGCAGCGAGGGTATCACGCGTGAGAGGATTGGGAGGCATAGATGGGCTACGTTTCGAATATTGTGGAACATGCCTAAGAAGGGTTTCGAGGAGCTCTACAACGCGATACCTGTTGAGAAACCTTCTTTCGAAGATGTTTGGAGATGGACTGGTGGAAACCCCTCAATGCTTGCAAAACTCATCGAAGCTAACTGGGGTAGAAATCTCCTTCTGGAGGAGATGGTGAAGATCAGGAGACTCGATGTGCTAGTCAAGAACTTGAGCGATGAGGAGCTTGCGTTGCTGAAGCAGGTGGTGGAGGACCCAGATGCACTGTTCGAGAGACTTCGAGAAGAAGCTTCGCAGAACCTTTTGAATAAACTCATCGAGTTGAATATGGTTATCGAGATCTGGGATCGAGACCCGTACTTCTGGATCGACGAACCACCTCCAGAGAAAGATCTTGAGCTAGGCATCGGGAGGTACGTAGCGTGGCAAACACCTATGCATAGAGAAGCCGTGAAGAGAGCTCTAGAGCAAGTAGCTTAGCGGAGCAGGGTGCGGAAAAAGCCTTGAACCCCCAGCCCACAGCACTAGACGCCGCAGCACTGATCCTAGCAACGATACGCTTCGACATGCTTTACCCAAGCAGCTTACTAATGTATTGGAGCGTGGATGAGGAGCGAACTCCTCGTCGATGCGCGTGTACGTGGATAGGAAGTACCTTAGTCAGCAGTACGAGCTGACCCCGTTCTCCGCGGAGCGCTGGGTTCACGGCGCCGTAATCGACGTGTCGAAGATTCGCGGACCTCTACCAAGCGTTGAGAGGGAGGTTATCGAGAAGCATGTGATTGGTAGAAGCGTTAGGCTGTACCTAGTGCCAGGCATTCTCACGAGCTACGACAAGCTCTACTTCGACAGGGATTCCCGAGCCATAGTGAGGGACGCTGGGGTCTTCCCCGATGAGTACAGGGCTGAGCTGAGGCTGGTGAAGGTCGAGGTGGGGGCTGGGGGTTAGGGAGGTGAGCCTCTACCCATACAGGGATGTGGAGGCGCCCGAGGCATAGAGCATGGAGAGGCTCGTGGAGGAGATCAGGCGTGGGATGGGCATCGTCGAGAACTACTCTAGGAACTACGTCGAGTACCTAAGCAGAGGGGCTATGCAAAGGGTTCCGAAGCCCTGTGAGGAATCCTAAACAACCTTGCGTCGATCCTCAGCGTACTCCACGAAGGTAAACCCATCTCGAAACGCGATGAGCTGAGGAAGTTCGTGAACGACTTGGCATCGATGCTGAGAAGCTTTGACTAGATCGAGTGAGCATTTCGTTGAAAAGCGTGGTTTAGCGGTAAAGTATTGGGTGCTGGGGTTCGTGTTTTGAGGATAGAGCACACTAATCACGCTATTCTGAGGCTTCGTGTTCGGGGTATTGGCTGTGATGAGGTTGAGCACGTTCTTCGCAATCCCCAGAGGGTGTACTACGACGTGGTTACGCACACCATGATCGCTATCGGGCCTAGGATTCGAAGATCGAACCATTGGCTCGTCGTGGTCTACATCAGGGTGGGTGATGTGTATCGCGTGGTGACTGTGATCGACACTAAAAGTCTTGACAAGCTAGTCGATAGGAGGGAGAGGAGTGGTAGGTGGGTAAGGGTATGGTGAGGAGTGTTCACTACGATTCGGAAGCAGACATCCTCTACATACTGCTGAGGGAGGGACCTGTGGAGGATACCGTGGAGGTTGCTGAGGACGTGTTCGTTGAGCTCGACGAGAAGGGGGAGATAATCGGTATAGAGATTTGGCGTGCATCGAAGAACGTGCTAGAGCCCTTGACGCAGATCATCGCGGAGAAGATAAAGCAGCAGCTAGCGATATTAACAAGTAGTAGAAGTTGAGAATTAGGCAGTCCTAGGAAGAGCGTGCTGACATCAACATGGTTAGAGAATTGAGTGTGTCACTCGTTCTCGTAATCAAAGCTCTATACACATGTTGAGTGGTAGAGGCGTTGTGATTAGCCGAGTGCGCATCGCTAGGTTCCGGGTATTCGCGAAGGTTCTATCAAGGGTTTGAAGCGGGTGACCATATCAATTGGTAGTCGTGGTGAGCTCGCGGAGCTCAAGAGTTTTCTCAGAGGCTTTCTCCTGATCAATGGGGTTCTAGCTAGATAGCCATCGGTGGTAGAGTCGTGTGCATGGCGAAAGCTGCTGGCTAAGGGGCTTCTCGATAGGTTCTAGCTGTGGTGATTCAGCCAAGGCCTTTGATAACCCCACGTGTTTAGTGCTCAGCGTCAAGAGGGTTGGGGTTGTTGCCTCGCGCAGCGACTTGACAACGCATGGGCATTCACCGGGATCTAGCGGAGAGCATCTTCATGATCACCTGAACGAAGCGTGGAAACGTTAAAAGCGTCTATAACGCAATCTTCGGCACGGGCCTCCGAGTGGCGCCTCGCTGTATCGGTCGGGGGATGACCCGCGGGGTTGCCGTGAGGAGACCAACATCCTCACTTCAATACCTGGTGTAGAAGTCGAGGCTCTTTCCTAAGCTCTATCGCCTAGTAAGCGAAGTACGCCACGTTGTCTGCCAACACGATCAAGGTCTTTCTATGCCTCTCTCGAACCCTACTCTCCCTAACCTTCGCTCTATGAATCAGCAGGTTGCTGCTCGACAATGTCGACGATTCCCCATCCATTCATGGGTGACTCAAGCGGAGAGAGGAGTTTGTCCATAACAGCTCTCTTCAACTCCTCGGACACGCGTATCTATACAAAACAAAAACCTGTTTAAGCTGGAATCAGATGTTTTGCTGAGTGAGTAAGCTGTCCAAGATCATTAGGGTTAGGTATGAGAATGGCGTACTCAAACCCCTAGAGCCTATAGAGTTGAGGGAGGGTGAAGAAGTTCGTGTGAGGATCGAGGAGAGCGTTAGGGAGAGGCTAAGGGATCTCGTCGGTGTCTTGGGTAGGTCGAGTGATGAGGAGTTGGAGAGGTACTTGGGTGAGGCATGGCGCTCCTAATATTTCTGGATACCAACATACTCTACCACATTCTCCATGCAACGCCTAGAACGGATCGAGTCCTAGCTCTGCTCGAGGAGCATCCCGGGGACTACGTTATCGATACCGTTGTTCACAACGAGATCATCTATACATCTACTGCGCGCTACCTAGAGCATAGGTATGGTGTGAGAGGAGCTTACTCAGTAAGGAGGTGGATAGAGAGACATGGGTATCCGGAGGAGGTTGTTAATGCGGTTAGGGAGCTCATCAAGAGGTTGAACATGAGGTTGGTGCTCAGCATCTACACAGAGCAGGAACTCTACGAGACTA
>JALWBS010000161.1 GCA_027037025.1 Desulfurococcales archaeon
CACGTTGCTCACGATGACGATCGTTTGGTAATCCCTCGAGCTGAGTGCTATGGCTAGGGCGTAGCCCATCGCTGTGGAGATGTACCACCCGAGGAGCAGACCCACCGCGAACAGCACTGGATTCGCTATCCGAAGGATGCCGACTACGTACAGGGCCAGCACCATCACGACGACAGCTGGGAACGTCTGCAAGGCGTTGGAGAGTAGCTGTCCTAGGAAGTACTCCGAGGACGTTACGGGTTTCGATAGCAGTACGGCTATCCTCTTGAGCAGCTTATCCACGGCGAGATCCTGGCACGCGCTAACCATGGAGTTCGATAGCAGCGTGAGCACGATCGTGCCGATCGCTACGAACGGTCTGCTGCTCTCCGAAGTTATTAGGTAGAATGGTACTAGTATGGAGAACGGCATGAATAGCGTTAGGTATATGTAGAACAGCCTGTTCTTCAACATCCACTTAGCGTACATCATCCCTATGGCGTAGACCCTAAGGAGATTCACCAAGCTTCAACACCTCCATGTAAGACTCCTCGAGGCTGGGTCTCTCAACAACGAACTCGGCGATGCACTCCCTCACCTTCTCCACGAACTTCATCAACTCTATGAACTCGTCATCGCTAGCAACGAAGACCTCAACCTCGTTCTCCCTACGCACGTACCTACCCACGGAGAGCATCTCCACAACGCTGCTATCCACGGTCTTTATCCTAACCCTGTAGCGATACCCAAGCCTCTGCAGGAGATCGCTTGGAGAACCATCGAATACCAGCTTGCCTCTATGGAGTAAGAGAACCCTATCGGCATAGTTCTTAACTTCGTCTAGGTAGTGAGTCACCAGAATAGCCGTGGCGCTGTACTCACTGAGGTACTTCATCACTATGCTCCACAACCTAAGCCTCATCTCAGGGTCAAGCCCAACCGTGGGCTCGTCTAGGAACAGCAGCTGCGGATTGCCTATGAATGCCTGTGCTAGGAGAACCCTCTTCTTGTAGCCACCCGATAGATGCTCTATCCTAGTATCCGCGTAGTCCTCGAGCATGAAGTCCTCGATAAGTCTACGAACCTCTTTCCTAGCATCGCTACGAGACAACCCCTTTATCAGCGCGAGGTAGTAGAGATACTCCTTAACCGAGAGGTACTCGTGGAGCTCAGCTTCCTGAGGCATAACACCGAACAAGCCCCTGAGCCTAGCCTCGTCAGGAGACATGCCATCGATAGACACGCGCCCCTGCTAGGACTGATCTCACCATCCAGAATCCTGATGAGCGTAGTCTTCCCAGCCCCGTTGGGACCCGCCAAGATAACCAATCTCTCCCTCTCCAACACAAAGCTAACACCGCGTAGAGCAACAACACCGTTGCGATAGATCTTCCAAACATCCTCAACACAAACCCTAACCATCCCCAACACCTACAACGCTAAGCAAACTGCGTAGGAATGGACCTCAGGAATTCGGAGATCAAGCCCGTTCAGTGGAGCAAGGCGTCAACACCGCAACTCAATCGATGAGCGACTCGCTCTAGCCATGGTAGTACCTAGACCCCAAGCTTAAAACTCTTGAAATCGAGATCGTAATGCCCAACACTCTAGATCCTCGACTTTGTAAATGCTGTTACTCAGTATCGCCTAATCGTCGGTTTTACGTAAGGATATTCGAGCCAGGGCTGAGCATCTTTGCT
>JALWBS010000162.1 GCA_027037025.1 Desulfurococcales archaeon
GAGGAGATGGTGAGGAGGTTCGAGGACCTGCAGGCAGAGCTGCTTAAGGCTAGGGAGGAGCTAGCCGCGAAGCAGGCGGAGCTGGAGAGGCTAAGCACTCAGTACTCACAGCACGCCGGCGCGGCCGAAGCCCTAAGGGCTGAGGCCGAGTCCCTCAGGAGCGCGGTGGAGTCCTTAAGGGCGCAGGCTGAGGAGTATAGACGCATGCTCGAGGGGCTGAGGACCGAGAAGGCCTTACTGGAGGAGAGGTTGAGGGAGGTTGAGGCCGCGTTAAGGGGTGAGGTTGAGGGCCACGTAATAACCTCGGAGGAGGCCGAGGCCCTAGCGGAGGCGTACTTAAGGAGGGTCGCGTTCAAGGCATCACCACCCAAGTCCGGTGTAGGGATCTACGACCCCAGGTCGGAGGAGGTGACGTACGTTAAGGAGTGGGACGAGAGGAGGACCTACACCTTAAGCGAGGGCGAGGTAGGGGCTCCCGTCAGCAGGGGCTTAATCCTGGTTAAGCGGAAGGGCCTCATATTCAAGCACAGGGACGTCGTGATTGAGGCTGTAGTGATGCTGCATGAGGACTCCTACGCCTCCAAGGGCTTCGACACCAAGCCAGTTACGTTAGCGGAGGTTGTTGAGGAGGTTAGGCGCAGGGTAGAGGACGCTGAGTCGAACGGGTACTACTCCATCATAGTGGTGGCGTCGCCAACGGGCTTCACCCCCAAAGCAATCGAGTACGTTGCGGGCAAGGAAATGCACAGGACGTTCGTGTCGAGGAACGCCACCCTATACCTGGTAGACCTACTCACCGGGGAGGTCTACAGGAGCCCGGCCGACCCCGCCGCGGAGAGGAACGAGTGGTTAGTGAAGCCCGAACTACCTGAGGAGGCGGTGAGGAAGGTCATGGACTACGTCATGAGTGAGGACGCCGTCCTAACAGCGACGGCCTCATCCCCTGCCGAGCCGATGCTCCTCGCCTCAGACATAGCGACTAAGTCAGGCGTCCAGGACTGGGCCGCGGTGAGGGTCGCCCTAGCTAGGCTCGAGGAGCAGGGCCTAGGGAAGGTAATCGTCGCTGAGGGAGGCGTGACCGCCTTCAAGTACTCGCCCAAGGCCCTAACGAGGGTTTCGGGAGGTGGCTAAGGGTTGAGCGCGGAGGTCTTCGAGGGGTTAACGGGGAGGAGGGTGCTTGAGGAGGCGTACAAGCGCCTCCTACCCGCCTCAGCCTACCTAATAAGCTCGACCGCAGGGTTCGCCGCATCCATAGTGGTGTTCACGACCTGGCTAATCAAGTCCCTCAAAGGTAGGTACAGGGAGTTCAGCATTAAGGAGGATGATAAGGTCGTCGCTAAGCTCCTCAAGGACATCAAGGAGCAGGAAGCCAGGGTGAAGCTCCTCGAGAAGACTAGGGAGAAGGCGGTTAAGGAGGGGAAGTACGTAGGCACCATTGAGGAGATCCTCAACGCTGAGAAGGCCGTGCTGGATAACCTGAGGATCGAGCTCGAGCTAAGGCAGCTCCGCCTCGAAGCGTTGAGAAGGCTGAGGGCGATAGGTGACCCGAGGCTCATGGCGGAGGTTGAGAGGATGGTTGAGAAGATAGAGAGGGGTAAGGGCTTCGAGGAGGAGGAGCTGAGGGTGCTGAAGGACCTTGAGGAGAGGTGGAGGAGGAAGGAAATACAGATCAC
>JALWBS010000163.1 GCA_027037025.1 Desulfurococcales archaeon
ATCGATCGTAGTTACACCACGTCTCTAGGCACGGCGTTCTACGATCGGGTTCAGGAGCTGAGACACCTCGACACCTTATCCAGAGCCTTTAAGACGATCGTTGTCTATGGACCTCGAAACGTTGGTAAGAGCGAGCTTGTTAGGTACTGGCTATCGAGGAAGGGTTTCGATACCATCGTTGTCGATGCTAGGTTCATACGAAGTAGAGAGCTTTTCGAGAAGATGGGGGTCAAGATCTTCAGATTCGAGAGCTTGAGGTCGATAGCTAGGGATATCATGGAGAGGGTAGTCGATAGCTGGAACGTATTGTCTCTAGCGAAAATCATTGGTATTGTTATCGATCGAGTTTTCGAGATTATCCACGCTCTTCGCAAGCCCCTGTACATACTCGTCGATGAGTACCACCTACTACCTGGCTACCGTGATCATATGGATGCTCTGAAGGATCTCGAAGCCATGACGTCCCTACTAGCTAAAGAACCGTACTTCGAAGATTTGAGGCTCGTAGTAACCTTGAGCGAAGGATTCATCTCAACAGCTTATGCTCAGCAAAAACTCGTTGGGTACTCAACAACGATGCTCCTCGTCGAGCCTATGGATACCAAGCACTTCTCAAAACTCTACCAGGAATACTGCGAGCACCATGGCTGCACCCTGAGACTCGAGGAGTTCCTGGGTCTCGTTGGTACCTATCCAGGCTATCTAAAGGATCTGTGCGAATCCGATGAAGAGAGCCTCGTCTCCAACATCGAGCATTGGCTTAGGAACCTAGACCTCGCCCTAGACAAGGCTATGCGTAGCCTAGGACTTGAATCGCGAGAACATGTCATCGAGGGGCTGCTGAAGGCTATAGAGGTGGGTATCGAACCATCTAAAGACTTTCCAATATATCCACTGAGCGAAATGCTTACAGAATCCAGTATCGTCTACACAACGCATACCAAAGGCAGGATCGTTCTCAAACCCCAGCTAAACCTCTATTACGTCGCCATAAAGCTAGCGATAGAGAAGAACATCTATAACCTGCTCAACCTCGATATATCAATGCTTCTCGAATACGCTCGTAAACTAGGTGAGGAGCTCTTAAGAAGAGCTTAGGAAGATGCGTAACCAACTTTCTTAACTCGATTCGCTGCTCAACAACTTCGTCAATTCCTCGAGCTCTCCATAAACACCTTCTTCCAAAGCTCTTCTCCTCAGGTACTCCATATCAATCCTATCTCCAAGCACGGCTAGAAGCCACAGAGCTTTGTCTCGATCAATAGCGGATCCCCGGCGCTTCCACGCTGCGAGATACGTGGTGACAAGCTCTTCGGGAGGATCGAGATAGACATGCATACCATTGATTAGCAACTTCACGGGAGGTCTCTTCCTCGTGTAGAGGGTAGATACTATGTCTATCGACTTGAGCTCGAGCTCCACGACCCTCGGCAGGTATCCACGTCCAACCCTTTCGCAAAACCTGGACAGGAACTTCCTCAAGATTTCTTCACAGCCCTCGGCAATGACATCGACATCCGCAGTTCGGTAGATGCGTCCCGTATAGATTTCGACAGCGAATCCACCCGTAATGATGATTCTTCCGAGACCCCTCTTCTCAAGGAATGTGTTTAGCCATGCAAAGAGGTAGAGGAACCTCCTAGTCTCGTC
>JALWBS010000164.1 GCA_027037025.1 Desulfurococcales archaeon
TTCTTTTTATGGGCACCATTTTATGCAACAGGAGCAACAGGAACATTATTAAAAGAATTTAAAGAGCCTGAATGGATATTAAGAGCATTATCAGATGAAAAATGTACAGATGTTCTTTTTGTTGTACCTATTGCAATTGCAATATTAAATGGAATTAACTCAGGTAAAATTAAAATGGAAGACTATGATTTGTCTAACTGGAAATATATGGAAATAGGAGCACAACCTGTTCCATTTAAAGTAATGCAGGAATTATGTGAAAAATTACCTTGTGGAGTGTCTAACATCTATGGAATAACAGAAGGTGGTGGTGGAGGAACATTTAACCTCTATCCACACGAAGTATTGAAAAAACCTGGTTCTATTGGAAAACCAACTTTTGGAGTAGAAGGAAAGTTAGTTGATTTTGATGGAAGTGATATTACAGAACCTCATAAAGTTGGTGAAATAGTATTTAGAACACCAAGATTAATGAAAGAATATTACAAAAATCCTGAGATGACTGCTAACACAATAAAAGATGGTTGGCTATTCACTGGTGATTTAGCTGAAATGGATGAAGAAGGTTACTTTTACATTGTTGATAGAAAGAAGGATATGATTACATGTGGTGGAGAAAATATTTATCCTGTGGAAATAGAAGATGTATTACATAAACATCCAAAAATTGATGATGCTGCTGTAATTGGTTATCCAGATGAAAGATTAGTTGAAATTCCACTTGCAGTTGTTCAATTAAAAGAAGGTGAAACAATGACTGAAGAAGAGGTTATTGAATATTGTAAACAACATCTTGCACTATACAAAGTACCAAGAAAAGTTGTTTTTGATGATGTCCCAAGAAATCCAACTGGAAAGATTATGAAACCATTATTAAGAGAAAAATATACAGGAAGAAAAGAAGCATTTATTGATATTAAAAAAGCGTAAATAGTGCGGAGTGCGGAGTCTGGAGTACGGAGAAATAAAAACTCCTGACTCCAGTCTCCTGACTCCCGACTAACAATAAAGGAGGAAATATGAAAGAATTATTAAGTGGAAATGAGGCAATGGCTCGTGGAGCTTATGAAGCAGGTGTTCATTTTGCGTCTTGTTATCCAGGAACACCAAGTACTGAAATTTTAGAAAATATTGCTGAAAAATATAAGGAAATTTATTCTGAAGTCTCTCCTAATGAAAAGGTTGCTCTTGAAGTAGCTATTGGTGCTTCAATGGCAGGAGCAAGAGCTCTTTGTGCGATGAAGCATGTTGGAGTAAATGTTGCAGCTGACCCTTTATTTACATTGTCATATACAGGGGTGAACGGAGGATTAGTTTTAATTACCTGTGATGATCCAGCAATGCATAGTTCTCAGAATGAGCAGGATAATCGTCACTATGCTAAAGCTGCAAAAATGCCTTGCATTGAACCATCTGATTCTCAGGAAGCAAAGGAATTTTTGATTGAGGCTTTTGAAATTAGTGAAAAGTTTGATACTCCAGTATTATACAGATCTACAACAAGAATTTCCCATTCAAAAAGTATTGTTGAATTTGGAGATAGAAAAGAATTCCCTCTCCCAACTGAAATTTCAAAAGAGTCTAAAAAATATACAATGTTACCAGCTTTTGCAAGACAGCGTCATCCTGTTATTGAAGAAAG
>JALWBS010000165.1 GCA_027037025.1 Desulfurococcales archaeon
CTCTTCAGCAATATAGCGGTGCTGAGGTTAGAGACCAGGTTACACGAAGTTCTAGAACTCGCTATTCGTGAGAACCTTACGTTCTACGATGCGTCCTATCTGTACACGGCGCGTAGCTATGGGATGAAGATCGTTACGGAGGATAGCGACCTACTAAAGTTTCCCGAGGCGATGAACGTTGATCAACTAGTGAGGGATTTGCAAACATCGTGAGCTAGGTCATTGACCTCGACGAGGCTCTGCGTAGAGCCAAACCCTCTTCCTCAAGATCCTATAGCCAAGTCTTTGGTATAGCCGAATCGCTGGAGCGTTCTCCACATCGACGTGTAGAAGTGCTATGGCTCCCGAGTAAACGGCGTCTCGGGTTATTGCCGAGGTCACGATCTTTCCATAGCCACGCCTTCTATACTCGGGATGCACGAAGACGTCGCCCACGACCCAAACCTCGGGTAGAGCTATGTAGCGACCCGCTATCGCAACGAGCTTGCTACCCACGTAAACACCGTAGTACCTACCACGAGCGAGGACCCTCCGAGCGCTTTCGCGATCGAGTTCACGACCCTGAACCCTCTTAATCTCGAGGAACTGCTCAAGATCCTCTTCACCAAGCCTACGAGCAGCCCCCGGATTGTAAGGCTTGAATCTACCCTCATCAACGATCATGTCGTAGAACTCCTTAACCCGAACCACAGCACCACCACCTGCAAGGATGTTCAGCACCTTCTCAACATCTCTACGATCATCCGTGTACAAGTGTATGAACATGGGTCTATCCCAAGGTAGCTCGATACGCTTGAGCATCTCGATGTCGCTACCCCATAGATGCACTCCACAGACCCTAAGACCTCGCCACACGAGGACGTAAGCATTGATCCTCCCACCGCTTACCCTGAACAGAACCTCGATGTTGCTCAGCTCGTACACGAGATCGTACATGAGGTAGCAATGGGTTAAGGGATCGGAGCTGTAGAGCTCTACGATAGCTCTCCACAACTCCTTATCAAGATCGTCAAGACCTCTGTAGCTCAAGGCTTCTGCAAACCCCAGATACGTTAGCTACTAAGCGCATATCAATGCAGTGCTCCTCAACGAAGATCGTTCGCTTACCCGCATCGATAGATTCGCCATTCATCGCTAAGCGTTTTGGGCTTGTGTACACAGTGTGCTGCGGGATGATCGGGGGTCCGAGTTGCTGAATCGTGATGAAGGAGTATTAAGGTGACCGCCAAGTTACGGAAACGTCTTTGAGAATCCGGTGTGTATCCTCCTAAACCCGTTCCCGAAGCTCTTCAGCAATGCGTACTCAGCTCGTAGACCCGTGCAGTGACCTGCGTAAACCTCCTCAACACCCTCGTTCTTGAGAGCCTCGATAACCTCGTTAATCCTCTCCTCGTCAGCGTCTACGAGGTGTAGCCCACCTACGACAGCTCTAACGGGTTTCCCCAGTACGTTGCGTGCATGGATAACCATGTTCACGACACCGCTATGGCTACAACCCGTTGTGAGTACAGGGCCATAGTTCTCAACATCGATGACGAGCCCCGTATCATCAAGCATTCTATGGGTAACCAGCTTACCGCTCTCGATAGTGTAGAGGTTTGGAATCTCGCTAACCAGATCCCTTCTATGCCTAGGAAC
>JALWBS010000166.1 GCA_027037025.1 Desulfurococcales archaeon
TTTGATGCAGAGGAATACAACGTGTAGAGCCATAGAGCTTCAATCTTACGACAAAGCTCGGTTCTTCACATGCACACGTTTATCGCGTACTAGACACAACGTTTAAGGATCTTCGCGCATCATGTACCGCCGTATAGCTGTGCGAACACCCAAACAAGCTCAGTGCATTCCCTAAACATAGATAACTCTAGCACATGCTCGAGTAGCTCGTCAGAGAACCTCAACTCCTTATTCTTGATCCTGTTAGCCTGGTAAGGCTTTATGCCCAGCTCGCGCAACCTAATCTCCTTCTTCCCCGCAAGTAGTCAAAGATGCGGTAGCGAATCTCGTCGGGTATGCTCGAGAGGTCTACGAACCTAGTATCGACCACATAACGCCATTCCTGACAGCCACTTCTGAAGATTGTTAACTCATTTGTCAGAGCGATATGCCAAGAGCCACTCACGGTCGATATGTCAGTCTGAAAATGGTGATATACCGATGAGAGCCTGCACTAATCTAGAGATGGAGAGGAAGCAAGTTCTGAGATTGTTGGTGGGGCCGCGGGGATTTGAACCCCGGACCACGGGGGCCCAAGCCCCGCATTCTACCAAGCTAAACTACGGCCCCTTAATTGAGGTGGTTCGAACTGGGTTTTTATCCCTACCTAGGTTTGAACCGTCAATACTTCTTCGTGTGGTTCTGGAAGTTCGAGGGTTGGTATTTGAAGTGCTACTGTGTTCACTAGCGAAGAGTAGATCCTCGCTAGGGTATGCTTGGTCTTTACCGGGTCTGTTGCTATGGATCTCCTAAGCTCGTTTACCTGTGTATGGACTTCGTATTCGGTTAAGCTTGTTGCTGGGGGCATGCTCTGTGCTAGAACTTCGGGTAGTTTAATCTCTATTCTTAGCCTCGAGGCTAGGTCCAGTATCGCGTTTATGGCTATGGGTACGCAATCAACGTGCTCGAAGCCTCCTTCACATAGGCTGTATAGGCACGTCGCTATGTCCTCCACATCCTCGAAGATGGGGTAAGGGATATCCATTTCTCGAACCCTCGTTTGTAGAAGCTTGAGCTACGGTCATACGAGTTAAGTGCTTTAGCGCAAGAAGTAATTGATGGTGCCGCCGGCGGGATTTGAACCCGCGACCACCGGATCTCTCCGGGTGGCTCCGTATGAGTCCGGCGCTCTAACCGGGCTGAGCTACGGCGGCTCCCACGCGCTAAAAGTTGTGGAGGGTTAATAAGGCTGTTCTTGAGTTTGTGCTGTGGGATGATTGGAGACTCCAATGGTGATAGATGATCGTACTCCACCCCTAGATGACCGCTACCTTCTCACGGCCTCGAGAACTCTTCGAAGCTCCTCCTCGACGAGGTACTGGAGATCCCCGTAGTGAACCCTTATGAGGTGTAGGTAGAACCCCCTCTTGGTGAAGGGACCCTTATCGCAGAGCCTACACCAAAACGTGCCTCCGCTCTCCTTAGCTATGCTAATGGATATCCTATCGAAGGACCTCTCAAGGTGTTGAGCGGCTAGCGCACCTACTAGATCTTCGAGTCTGTACTTCTGGATCATCGAAGCGGTTTTGCGCGCTAAGTACTCGACCAGCTTCCTAATCATGTACTCGTACTTCATGTACA
>JALWBS010000167.1 GCA_027037025.1 Desulfurococcales archaeon
GTTCCTAGGCATAGAAGGGATCTGGTTAGCGAGATTCCAAACCTCTACACTATCGAGAGCGGTAAGCTGGTTACCCATAGAATGCTTGATGATACGGGGCTCGTCATCGATGTTGAGAACTATGGCCTTGTACTCACAACGGGTTGTAGCCATAGCGGTGTCGTGAACATGGTTATCCATGCACGTAACGTACTTGGAAAACCTGTTAGAGCTGTCGTAGGCGGGCTACACCTCGTAGACGCTGACGAGGAGAGGATTAGCGAGGTTATCGAGGCTCTTAGAAGCGAGGGTGTTGAGGAGGTTTATGCAGGTCACTGCACGGGTCTACGAGCTGAGTACGCATTGCTGAAGAGCTTCGGGAATAGGTTTAGGAGGATACATACCGGATTCTCAAAAACGTTTCCGTAGCTTGGCGGTCACCTTAATACTCCTTCATCACGATTCAGCAACTCGGACCCCCGATCATCCCATAGAACTCCATTAGATGCAGTCTCAAAACACTTAACGAGGATGAGGAAGTGAGCATCGAGGTGAGGAGCTTCGCTCCGATGTAATGCCATGAGCTGTAGGGCGTGGGTTGATCAGTCTTGGGCTATCGAAGTCTGAACGATCTTGATAAGGAGTTGTGGAGAGCCATCGTAGAGCTCTACAGCTCCGATCCCTTAACCCATTGCTACCTCATGTACGATCTCGTGTACGAGCTGAGCAACATCGAGGTTCTGTTCAGGGTAAACGGTGGGAGGATCGATGCTTACGTCCTCGTGTGGCGAGGTCTTAGGGTCTGTGGAGTGCATCTATGGGGTAGCGACATCGAGATGCTTAAGCGTATCGAGCTACCCTGGGATAGACCCATGTTCATACACCTGTACACGGATGATCGTAGAGATGTTGAGAAGGTGCTGAACATCCTTGCAGGTAGTGGTGCTGGGGTTCAGGTTAAGGAGTTCTACGACATGATCGTTGATGAGGGTAGATTCAAGCCTTACAATCCGGAGGCTGCTCGTAGGCTTGGCGAAGAGGATCTTGAGCAGTTCCTCGAGATTAAGAGGGTTCAGGGTCGTGAACTCGATCGCGAAAGCGCTCGAAAGATCCTTGCTCGTGGTAGGTACTACGGTGTTTACGTGGGTAGCAAGCTCGTTGCGATAGCGGGTCGCTACATAGCTCTACCCGAGGTTTGGGTCGTGGGCGACGTCTTCGTGCATCCCGAGTATAGAAGGCGTGGCTATGGAAAGATCGTGACCTCGGCAATAACACGAGACGCCGTCTACTCGGGAGCCACAGCGCTTCTACACGTCGATGTGGAGAACACTCCAGCGATTCGGCTATACCAAAGACTTGGCTATAGGATCTTGAGGAAGAGGGTTTGGCTCTACGCAGAGCCCCATCGAGGTCGATGACCTAGCTCACGATGTTTGCAAATCCCTCACTAGTTGATCAACGTTCATCGCCTCGGGAAACTTTAGTAGGTCGCTATCCTCCGTAACGATCCTCATCCCATAGCTACGCGCCGTGTACAGATAGGACGCATCGTAGAACGTAAGGTTCTCACGAATAGCGAGTTCTAGAACTTCGTGTAACCTGGTCTCTAACCTCAGCACCGCTATATTGCTGAAGAG
>JALWBS010000168.1 GCA_027037025.1 Desulfurococcales archaeon
TTATATATTTTTGAGGTTGAAGGTTGAAGGACGAAGGTTGAAGACCAATTAAATTTTTTAATTTACAAAAAACACTTCTACCTTCCACCTTCTACCTTCAACCTTATTTTTTAAAACTCAATTTTTCTGGTTCTTCTAATGTTTCCTTTTCAAGATAAAACTTTTCTTTATCATAATCTGTAAAATCATAAACATTACTGTATTCAATTGCATCTTTTGGACATACTTCAACACAGAAACCACAATAAATACATCTTAAAGAATCAACCATAAATCTATCAGGAATTCTCTTTGCATCTTCGGTTTCAACAGTCCTTATTGTAATTGCTCTTGCAGGACAAACTGCTGCACATAATCCACATCCAACACATTTATAATTACCATTTTCATCTTTCTTAAATCTATGAATCCCTCTCCATCTTGGGGACACATATCTCTTTTCTTCAGGATACTGAATAGTAACAGGCTTTGTGAAAAACTGTTTTAATGTATAACCTAATCCTTTTAATAAAGGAGTAATTATAGCTGGTTTTCTTAAATTTTCTCTAATTTCTTCAATAGAATAATATCCTTTTTTCTCTATCATTTTACACTCCTTAACCAATAATTGCCATTACAATAGCTGTAACAAGAAGATTTGCTAATGATAAAGGCAATAAAACTTTCCATCCAAAATGCATAATCTGGTCAATTCTAAATCTTGGATATGTAGCTCTTTCCCAAATAAAGAAAAACATAAATGCAAATGTTTTTAATAAGAACCATACTATTGGAGGTAACAATGGACCATTCCAACCACCTAAAAACAAAGTAGTTAATATTGCACTTATTGTAAATAAATGAGCATATTCAGCCATAAAAAACATTGAAAATTTCATACTTGAATATTCAACATTAAAACCACATGCAAGTTCACTTTCTGTTTCAGGCATATCAAATGGAGTCCTGTTTATTTCTGCAAGAGCACATACAATTGCAAGGACAAAAGCAACAGGTTCTCTAACAATATTCCAAAGATGCGCCTGAGCTTTAACAATTCCTGAAAAACTTAATGTCCCATTAACTAAAACTATACTCATAATTAAAAGAACAAATGGAATTTCATAACTAATTAGTAATGCAGAAGTTCTCATTGCACCAAAGATACTATATTTATTGTATGAAGAATAACCACCAAGCAAACAACCATAAGAACCAAGAGCTGCTAATGCAAATACATAAAGGATGCTAATATCTATATCTGAAACAATTAATTTTACTTCTCTTCCAAAGATAGTAATCTTATCTGCAAATGGAATTATTGCAATTATTCCAACAGCAGTTATAAAACTTATCATAGGAGCAAGAACAAATACCACTTTGTCAGCTTTTTCTGGGATAACATCTTCTTTAAAAAATGCTTTTAAACCATCTGCTATTGGTTGCCAGATACCAAAAGGACCTGCCCTATTAGGACCAATTCTTAACTGGAAATCCCCTAAAAGTTTTCTTTCTAAAAGAGTTGAATAAGCAACTACAAGTAAAAGCAATATTACAGATAAAATTGCAAAAATTACATTTATTGCAACATCAATCCAGAATTCCATCTAAATTTCCTCCTGTTAAATTG
>JALWBS010000169.1 GCA_027037025.1 Desulfurococcales archaeon
AACTCAAGCCAACCATTGGAAACATTCGCACCTGCCGCTGGCGGCCGAGTTGTTATGAGGTGGATGTCTCTTTCCATGGTCAGTTTCATGTCATGACGACCCTGGGACCGAATATTCCCCTGATAGCTGAATACCGGCATGGTCTGGAACTGTATGATCAACTAAAAGATTATCTTAACGATACATTTACCATTATCAAGACCGGTGCAAGCGGTCGGGAAAAGGAATATTCAGCGGAAAACTGGCATGAGCTGATCAAGGTCGTCCGGGAGGAAACATTTCGCGGCAGTCACTTGCAGCGTTATAAAGGTCTTGGTGAAATGAATCCGGAACAGTTGTGGGAGACCACCATGAACCCGGAAAACAGGACCCTTATCCAGGTAAAAATAGAAAATGCTGAATCGGCCGACGATATGTTTACCACCCTGATGGGTGACAAAGTGGAACCACGGCGGGAATTTATTCAGAACCATGCCCTCGAGGTCTCGGAGCTGGATATCTGATTATGCCGGAATTTTCAGATATGTTTTGTTGTTAATAGAAAGAAAAAATTAGAAAAATTAAAGGATAACAATTCAGTATGACCACTGAAACGGAAAACGGACAGCAGGATTTTCCCGCCATAACCATTGAACAGGAACTGCGAAAATCCTATCTGGATTATGCCATGTCCGTCATTGTCGGTCGCGCCCTGCCCGACGTCAGAGATGGCCTGAAACCGGTCCACAGAAGGGTCCTTTTTGCCATGCGTGAACTTGGCAATACCTATAACCGGCCCTATATCAAATCAGCGCGGATAGTCGGTGACGTTATTGGTAAATATCATCCCCACGGCGATACGGCGGCCTATGATACCCTGGTCCGCATGGCCCAGGATTTTTCCCTCCGCTATCCCCTGGTAGACGGCCAGGGAAACTTCGGTTCCATGGATGGCGACGCCCCGGCGGCCATGCGGTATACCGAGGCCCGGATGACCAGGCTGGACCAGGAAATCGTTGCCGACCTGGACAAGGAAACCGTTGATTTTATCCCTAACTATGACAACTCGCTGCAGGAACCATCGGTCCTGCCCTCCAAGATACCCAATATCCTGGTCAACGGTTCCGAGGGTATTGCCGTGGGCATGGCGACCAAGATTCCCCCCCATAACCTGACCGAGGTCATGAACGGGCTGATCGCCCTGATTGACGATCCCAACCTGACTGTTCACCAACTGATGGAGATCATCACCGGACCGGATTTTCCCACCGGTGGTTTCATCTGTGGCCGGGCCGGAATCCGCGAGGCCTATGAAACGGGAAGAGGGGTGGTGATCATGCGTTCGCGCACCCATGTCGAGGAACGGAAAAAGGGCGGTGAATCGATTATTATTACGGAAATTCCCTACCAGCAGAACAAGGCGGCCCTGGTGGAAAAAATCGCCCTGCTGATGAAGGAAAAACGGATCACCTCCATTTCCGAGGTGCGTGACGAATCAGACCGCCACGGTCTGCGCATAGTTCTTGAGCTGCGCAAGGATGAAATGCCGGAAATCGTTATCAATCAGTTGTACAAGATGACACCGTTGCAAAAGAGTTTCGGTATCATCCTGCTTTGTATCGTCAA
>JALWBS010000170.1 GCA_027037025.1 Desulfurococcales archaeon
TAACCATCATCGCTTCGAACACCGATTACATGTAGTACCCGTCCACGCAGACTCCATATAGTTAGGTAAAAGGCTTTGAATTCTTAACGTTAAATATCTGCATAGTTATCGCCGCTGAGGAGGTGATCGCTTGAGCTTATCGATTGACTTAGCTAAGGAGATAGCTGAGCGCGCGAGGACACGTGGAGCCGATGACGTGATTGTTAGAGCGGAGGAGTGGTTCTACGAAGCTATCGTATTCGATAACGGCGTTTTGAGGAGCTACACATCATCTCTACGTAAGGGGGTGGGGATAAAGGTTATCGTTAAGGGGGTTACGGGGTACTCCTACACGCACGACCTATCGAGAGAGAGCGTGGATAGGGCGATAGACCGAGCCATTGCGGTAGCCAAGAGGGGTAGGGGTAGAATCGTTTACAGCGACATAAGGTCTAGACCTGCCAAGGGTAGCTACAGCTTCGTGTCGAAGACGCCGATGGACTACGTGGACCCGAGCGAGAAGGTCTCCATAGTCGGCGAAGCGAATAGGGAGGTTCTGTCGATGGATGGGATAACGTCCTCGGTAACGCGTCTAGGGTTCGAGAAGCATAGGAGAATAGTCGTTAGCTCGTTCGGTGCCGAAGCTGAGTGCGAAGTGCATACCGTAGGCTTCTCGCAGATCTCGGTAGCTAAGCACAATGCTTCGAGTGAACGTGTAGCCGATTCCCGCTCGTGGATAGGGGGCTTCGAGCATATCAAGGGCTTCGACTACGTGGGGTTCGCTAAAGAGGTCGGGGATCTAGCTCTACGAGCTGCCAGAGCTCCGATGCCGAGCCCGGGGACGTACAGAGCTGTTATAGACAGCGAGTTGGTGGGGCTACTAGTCCACGAAGCATTCGGGCACGCAAGCGAAGGAGATCTCGTG
This sequence comes from Desulfurococcales archaeon, assembly GCA_027037025.1. Classification (GTDB taxonomy): domain Archaea; phylum Thermoproteota; class Thermoprotei_A; order Sulfolobales; family Ignisphaeraceae; genus JAADCV01. Next base: position 905 of record JALWBS010000170.1, read on the forward strand.
ATTGCGGGCGCCTCCGTTTTGGCGGGTAGAGTCGGTGAACAGGTTGCTAGCGAGCTGATAACCATAGTCGATCAGGGAGTCGTAGAGGGAGGCTACCCCGTGCCCTTCGATGACGAGGGAAACGAAAAGGTTAGGACCGTCGTGGTAGATCGAGGAATTCTGAGGAGCTTCTTAACGGGATCCTTCGTCGCATCAGAGCTGAATACGGAGGTTACCGGCAACGCGAGGGCCGAGAGCGTGTCGTTCGATACCCTGATCAGGCAAACCAACTACTTCATCGAGGCGGGGGACTGGAGCTTCGAGGAGATGGTTAGGGATACTAGGAACGGTCTTTACCTAAGAGGGCGTGGAGCACTGGGTGGCCAGGTAGATCCATCGAATGGCGCGTTCACGTTCAGCATAGGTCCCTCCTACGTGATTAGAAACGGTGAGATCGCCGAGATGGTTAGGGGGGTCACCGTCAGCGGAACCATCCTTGAAACTCTTCGAAGTGTCGATGCCGTGGGGAAGGATCTCACCATAAGGACCAGCGTCTTCGGCGGTTGCGGCAAGAACGAGCAGATGGTTAGGGTAGGTGATGGTGGTCCCCACGTAAGGGTTGGAAGGATCGTTGTTGGAGGTGTATAGAATGGATCCTCTGCACATAGTCGATCTAGCGTTTAGGTACGCTAGCTCTCGGGGAGTGGACGAGGTCGAGGTCTACGCGGTGTGGGGAGAGAGCACCAAGATCACCATGAGTAGGAGGGGTATTGAAAGCGTTGTGAGCGGCATGAGCATGGCGATAGGTTTGAGGTTGATCAAGGATAAGAGGGTGTCGATCGTCGGAGGCCACGTGTCGACCGAAGACGGTGTTAGGAAGATCGTTGAGATCGCTCTCAACAACCTGAGGGCTTGTCCTCGAGACGATAACTGGGTTTCCCTAGCTAAAGAGCTGGGCTATACACCCGTTGCTGACGTCAATGACCCTGCGCTACGCGAGCAACACGAGGAGCACGCTCTCAACCTAGCTTCTAGCTTAGCCGAGCTCCCGAACTCCGTGGATGACCGCGCTTACCTATCCTCAGCGTCTATAACGTGCGGCGTAGGGGGTAAGGCTATACTCAACAGCTACGGATCGAAGATCCTGAGCTTCGAGCGAACGGGCATCAACATGAGCTTCGAGGTGAAGATACGTACGGATAGAGGAGAGGGGAGTATCTACGAGCACTTCGCCGCTCCTACGCTACGAGAGCTAGACCTCGATAAGCTCGTGACGCGGGCAGTTAACTGGGCTAAGCTATGCGCTGGGGGAAGACCCGTAGAGACCGGTAGGTACGACGTGGTGCTAGCACCCAAGGTCTTCGGATCGATAACAAGGATCCTCCTAGTCCCTGCAATCAGCGCGCTGAACGTTCAGAGAGGAAGATCTCCTCTGAAGAACATGGTTGGGCAACGCGTACTCTCCGACAAGCTCACGGTGGTAGACGACGGAGCTGCTCCAGGGCTCGAGAACACGGAGCCTTTCGATGACGAGGGTGTGGCTACACGTAGGAAGATCGTTTTCGAAAGGGGTGTTCTCGCAACGTATCTATACGATAGCTACACGGCCTACATCGAGGGTAAGGAGCCTACGGGAAACGCTGTGAGACCCGGGGTCTCCTCACCCCCCTCGCCAAGCTCAACCAACCTGCTAGTGGTGCCAGGCACGGGATCTCTCGAAGACTTGGTTAAGGAGGTGCGTAGAGGGGTGCTCGTACTCAACGTCATAGGAGAGTGGCTGTCTAACTACGTCAACGGGATGCTCAACTTCACGATAAGCGCAGGGGTTCTCATAGAGAACGGCGAGCTTACGAAGCCTATCAGCGGCTCCGTAGTTACGGGCAACATCTACGAACTCCTATCCAAACACCTCGAGAAGCTCGGGGGAGACGTGGAGAACGTGATGGGGGTCTACGCACCATCGATACTCCTAAGATCCGTATCCATAGCGGGTAGGTAGCGAGTGCGTGGATCACCTCTTCCAACTAATCGAATCTCCGAAAGCTAGTTTGTAGCCCCAACAGCTTTCTACCTTTATCTACCTAGGATCACTGATTCGGGTTACGGATCGCTGACCAGCAAACAGCGTAGCGTCCTACAGAGCGCTGTGTCGAGGTGATGAGCTCTGAGGAGCGTCATGAAGTACGTAGTTACGGCGGCTGTGCTCGTAGCCGTGTGCGTCGTTGGGTGGAACTGGTACGATGTCAGGATCTTCCTTAACTGGGTACTCGCGGTTAGGCAGCTATCGATAGTCAGGCTCTACACGGCTTACGATGTTCTCGGTCCGCAGTACCGAGCAGTCTACCCCCCGCTACCCATACTCATATTCATCGTCACCAACGCGTTCACTAGCCACATCCTGGAAGCGTTGAGCACGTTCGCTACGCATTTCATAGCCATAGCTAGGTGCTACTTAGCTAGGTTAACGTTGAAACTACCTCTTCTCGTAAGCGTTCTCGTAACGGGGTACCTACTGAAACGAGCTTGTGGTAAGAGCGCTGCGTTTTACTGGTTCGTGCTCGGAGTACCAACCCTAATAACGCTAGGTGCGTACCAGTTCGACCCGTTCGTCGCTCTACTTCTACTCCTATCGCTTCTCTCGCTAACGCGTTACAAACGCTATTGGCTGAGCGCCATCTTCTTCGCTCTAGCAATCCTAGTAAAGCCCTTGGTCGCGGTGTTCTTCGTACCCATAGCTCTCTACCTAGCTAAGCCTAGGAAGGTGGTTAGCTATGCAGCGATAATCGCCGCGCTTTGCTTCGCGATCTCAGCACCTTTCCTAGTGCTCGAACCCAAGTCATTCATAGAGAACGTGGTTGGGTTCCACATGCATAGACCACCGCAGTACGTATCGTTCTGGAACATCCCAGTGCTTCTATCGGCTCGGAACCACCGAATCGAGAACGTGGTGAACCTCGTATGGCTACCGGCTTACGCAACACTGATATCGATACTGATCTGGTTAGCCTTCAAGAGGGCAGGGAAGGTCTTCGATGAAAAGCTGCTGCTCCTAACCATCACAATCGTGGGCATAGCCACGCTAGCGTTCAACAAGGTCGTCAATCCGAGCTACACGCTGTGGATATACCCACTCACGCTCATGCTAGCCTTCGGCTATGGTATGGAATGGCTAGCGCTGCGATACAACGTGCTAAGCGTGCTTGCATGCATATGGCCGGGACTCTACGTCGCTATCCCGGCGCTAGCCAACAAGCCGATGTATGTCGAGGAAGTGCAGAGATACATATCCGCAAGAACTCTCTTGCTGAACAGCTTGAGCCCCCCGATAAACAAGAGCGTCGAGAAGATACTTCACAGCATCGATTCCAGCCCTCTACACAGATACACGGTTACGCTGTACCACGATCTGGACGTCGTTGGCGCTGCTCTGATAGCGATCTACGTGACGCTGTGCATAGTAACGATATACCAATTACTTAGAGAAGCGCGCTCAGGGAGACGATGATGCCGTTGGGAAGTGTTTTATAGGCTAACCCAAACTCTAGTCTATGGTGCAAACCTTGGTCCTCCCCTCCTTCTCTTCGATAGGCAAGATCGTTAGGCTCGGAAGGATATTGAAGAGCGATGGTAGAGCCGTCATATTCGCGTTTGACCACGGCGTCGAGCACGGCCCTAGGGATTTCGATGTTCCCGAGAACCGCGTCAATCCCATGAAGATCCTGAAACCCGTGGTTGAGGCAGGTGTTGACGCCATAATGATGCTGCCCGGCATGGCTAGGCTGACGCACGAGGTGTGGGCTGGGAGAACCGCTCTAATCGTTAAGATAACCAGCAGAACGAGCCTAAGGCCCAAGGAGCGCCAGTTCAAGCAGAGCGTTTTCGGCTTCGTCGAGGATGCCATCGCGCTAGGAGCGGATGCCGTGGCCGCCACCGTTTACTGGGGTAGCCCTGAGGAAGACTCTATGCTTAGGCAGTGGTTCGAGATTAGGAAAGCCGCCGATGCCTACGGCTTGCCGTGCCTACAGCTCGCGTATCCTCGAGGGCCTCATATGGCTAACTGGTACGATGTTGAAATCGTTCGCTACGCAGCGCGAGCAGCTGCCGAGAGCGGTGCCGACCTCATAAAGATTTACTACACGGGTAGTCGCGACACCTTCGCCAAGGTGGTCGAAGCTGCGTGCGGAATCCCGGTTCTGATGAGCGGTGGTCCTAGGAGGGAGAAAGCGATAGACTTCCTGAGAGACGTGGAGAACGTCATCGCTGCAGGAGGACGAGGCGTCGTTGTGGGTAGAAACGTGTTTCAGCACCCCAAGCCCAGAGAGATGATGAAGGCCATAATAGCGATAGTTCACGAAGGAAAGACTGCGGAAGAAGCTATCAAGATCGTCGAGCCGTAACCAAGGGTCTTTAAGGTAAGAACCTTGCAAGCCCGGGATCTCGACGTAGTTACCGTGGGCCACGTACTCATAGACATCAGGTTCGTAGTCGATAGATTCGCAGGGCCCGACGAAGAGGTGGCTATACGTCACCAAACTAGGAACGTCGGTGGTTGCGCTGCTAACGTTGCCATAGGGGTGAGGAGGCTTGGAGGACGAGCAGCGGCGATCGCTAAGATAGGGTTCGATAGCTTCGGTAGGCTCGCCATGGAGGAGCTGATGAAGGAAGGGGTGGACGTCTCTGGGATAAGGATCGGGATCGGGCCAACGGGCTTCTCCATAGTCATGATAGATTCTCGCGGTGCGATAGCCATATACGGCTACAAGGGGGTAGCCGAGGAACTGCATCCCGACGAAATAGATTCGAGGTTGATCTCCAGAGCTAAGTTCGTTCACATAGCAAGTCTAAGGATTGACACCTCGATCAGGGCAGCAGAGCTCGCAAAGGAATGCGGTGCCAAAGTATCTTGGGATCCAGGTAGGAGATTATCTCAGCTCGGGATCGAGAAGCTGCGGGATCTAATCAAGCTCGTAGACATAGTCCTCGTAAACGAGGAGGAGTGCTACAACCTAACCCACGAGAGGAATTACAAAGAGGGTGCGCACAAGATAAAAAGCCTTGGTCCTAGCATGGTGATCGTTAAGCGCGGAGCTAAAGGAGTGTACGTTCTAACCAACGAGTTCGAAGTCGAGATGCCAGCTCTCCCCGTTGAGCGGGTTGTTGATACAACCGGTGCTGGAGATGCTTTCGCAGCTGGGTTGATAATGGGTTTGAACAGAGGGTACAGACCAAAGAGAGCGCTGATCTACGCACTAGCCGTGGCGGCGCTGAAGGTAACCAAGCTGGGGTCGCACGCCATACCTACGCACGACGAAGTTATTAGGTACCTCTGGGAGCACTACGAGCCGGAGTGATGAGCTCTACCGGCACTGAGATCGTGGATGATGTGTACGAACCTCGCTGATTGAATCGAATCACTTCTCCTTCTTCCTCTTGTCCAGTATCAACTCCGCTACGTACTCTAGCGTCAGCAACGCGAAGAGTAGTGCGTAAATCGTGTTCCCGTCCGACAACCCATCTCTAAACGTTAGGTATGCGAAGAGAGCCGCCAGCACGATCTTAAGCGTTGTTAAGATCATTCCCAGACCCTAACGCCTGGGGTGCGCACGATATCAACCTCTATCCGGTATACGTACTGGTGACGCAACCTATAAACCTTGGGTCATCGATTAGAAGAATTGCTTTGAGTAGCTCCATTAGAGCTAGCTACTGCTTACTAAACCTGCTTCGGTACTCCCTGTAAAGCTTTGCGAATAGGTATAGGGCTAGAACGCTCTCTAGTATCGTAAACACCTTGTTGCCTATCATGTAAGCGTACACCGCTAGGATAGACGCTCCCAGACCATTGAGTGTGTAGAGCCACGACCATCTCTTCACTAGGAACGATGCGAAGACTAGGCATAGCCCTAGGTAACCGAGTACATCCACCTCCACGGGAAAACCTCTGGAGAGAGCCTTATACCGGATATAATACCTTTTCGAGCTTGGAGCCGTGAGGTGATGAATTACTCCCGGACTGATCGCCGAGGACGTGATGAGAACTTACCCAACTGATACGATTCGCGTAGCTCTGATCAGCCGGTTGATCTCTCCTCATCCCCTAGGGTCGGTGATCACCTCCATCATCACGCAACGCTTATTAACCACGAGGTCGAAAGCCTCTCCTATGCACATCGAGGTACTAGAATGCTTAAAAGATCTTGGTTTCGAGGGTATCGAGAAGCTTGCTGCGAGAAGTAAGTACGATATGCTTGTTGCCGAACTCAACGGAGTTAAGTACGTTATCAAGTTCGGAGAGTCTTTGAGCGAATACGAAGAGCATTACTGCAAAACTCTGCATAGATGCCCATGCATCGCTGTTCCAAACTTCGTGAGGTGCGGTAACCTCGTTCTTTCAGTGAGAGAGTACTTCGATGAGACCCTGGATTCACTCCTTCGTCTAGGGAACGGCGTTTCCCAAAGCTTAGCTCTTCGAATCCTGGAGGATGTAGCTAGAGCTCTTCGGTGCATACACGAGAACAACCTAGTGTACTCAGATTTGAAGCCCGAGAACATAGGGTTGAAGGATGGCCACGCTTATCTAATCGACCTAGATTCGCTGACAAGACCATTCGATAGACCGCGCTTCATAACGCTGTCGCGAGCCCCTCCGGAGTACGTATCGATGGGTATAGTCGTTAAGGAGAGCGACAGCTACCAGCTTGGTCTACTCATAGACGAAATCCTGAGCTCATCCAACGACATTTGCGCAGAGGTTAGAGAAGAGCTGAGAAAGCTGAGCTCCAAACTTAAGAAGAGGATCCCCTTCGAAAGAGAGCCCCTAGACAACGTGATTCACGTAGTCAATAGGTTACTAACCGTAGCGCAGAACTAGTCGCGGGTATGATGAAGGCAACGCCACGCCGACGTCGATGATGTTAAGCCCGTCCCCTCTGACCCTTTCCCACACCCCTGAGCATCTCCTCAAGCTCTCTTATCCTTCTCCTAACGCGATTGAGCTCCGCTTTCAGAAATGCTCGTTCGTTTTTCAGCTTAGCGATCTGAGAATCTATCCTAGATATCTCCTCCTCAAGCTCCCGCTCCTTAATCCTCAACTCTTCTAATTCCTCCTTAAGAGCGTCGAAGTCCATACCCAAGACTCGTCGACCTCTCCGTGAATCGCTAAAGAAGTTGTTTGGTCCCGCCGGGGGGATTCGAACCCCCGACCACCCGGTGACTGAGCGGCCCGCCCCACTACAGCCGGGCGCTCTGCCGCTGAGCTACGGCGGGTCCGTACCCGTCTATCTCTGGTCAGATTTATCAGCTTTATTCTTCATCCCTCTACACGAGATCAACACTCTGCTCACTCCCAACTCCATCTCTACGCACTCGAAACCTATACCCTCGAGCACTCGCTTAACGAACTGTGGGTTGAGCCAACGTGTATCGAAGGATATCGAGAATTCGCTGAGCTTCTCTAAAACTCTGTTCGCCACCAGGTTCGCGAACCTCGTAAGCGGATTGTCAGAACAAGGGTCTCTACCTACCTCAAGCTCTATCACTGCTCCCATGCACGTCACTCGCTACAGCTCTACTTACCTAGCTACGTGCTCTAGCGCTCTGCAAAAGGCTTGCGCCAGCTCGGTGTCTATAGCTACGAGCATTACTTTCCTAAGCTTACCTCGATGTGCGAGAGCCTCGCTGATAGCCTTGATCATCTCGGTGGCCGCTACATCGTAAGGAACCCCGCCTACCCCCGTACCCATTCCCGGTATAGCTACGGACTCTACTCCTAGCTCGATCGCTTTCTCGAGAGCTGCCTTTGTTGCTAGGTACACGTTCTCCCTGCCTATCCTCTGAGCGGGTCTCTCCATCGTGGGAGCGTGGATCACGTACTTAGCCCGTAGCTTACCAGCACTCGTGGCAATGGCTCTACCCACGGGTACGGGGGCGTATCGACGCGCTTCCTCCTCGATCTCTGAACCACCAGCTCTCTTTATCGCTCCCGCAACACCTCCACCCATGATCATCAAGCTGTTGGCAGGGTTTACGATGGCATCGACCTCGAGCTTCGTGATGTCGCTCAGAACAACCTTCACCTCAACACCTCTGATGGTGAAGGAGCAAAGCTCTTCAGGGGGTAGGGGCATCCTCATCTACCTCAGAGTCCTAAAGCCTCATCATCCGCTCAGTACAGCGCATGAATGCATATATATCTTCATCCTTCTCCTCATCGAGAGGAGGGAGCCTTGGTCAAGGTGGTTGTCAACAAGGAAGCTTGCATTGCTTGCGGCGTGTGCTGGTCCGTTGCTCCGCAGGTGTTCGAGCTCGATCCCAGCACCGGGAAAACCAGGATCAAGGAGCAGTACAGGGTAAGCGATTCCGATACGGAGAGCGTTGGAGAGGTACCGGAGGAGCTGCGCGAACCCGTGGAGAAAGCGGCGAATAGCTGCCCCGTTGGCGCGATCTCCGTGAGCTGAGCTAAGCTCAGACGATTTTTACATCATTCAAGACGAGAGCTTAGGCTACGCGTATCTTAGATAGGGTCAAAGAAGCTTTGATCTCGAGGATCCTAGGCATAGAAACCGGATCGAGCTTAGGGAACCTCGATAATTCCCGACCCCTTCTCAGCGATGCTCGTTAAGATCTTTACGAGCTCCGAGAACCGTACGTCGCCACACCGCTCTTTAACACGTTCCTTAAGGGCTTCCCAGTCCTCGACGCTCTGAAGCATCACCATAAACGCTCTGTCCTTTCCTGCGAACAGAACCGCGCAGCCATAGTTAACCGTGTCCTCGTAGAGACTGAGAGACACTACGTACTCATCTCCTTCGACTAGAACCTCCGCATCCCTGAGCTCACGAAGTCTCGAGGCAAGAGCTCTTATGGGGAAATCCCCTTGTGGTGAGTCCCACCACGAACCTAGAACACGGATCTTCACGCCCACGCGAATCCCTAGTCCTCTAGTCCCTCGTTAAAGGTAAAAATGTGTGTGCATAGCTAAAAGCTGGGTCTTTGCATGGTTACGTACTGCGTATGCGGATTACTAACGTACGATTCGGGAAAAACCTGGTTAACGATCGCGCTAACCCTCGCGCTGAGATCGCTGGGACTCAAAGTCTATCCCTTCAAGCCTGTTGCCGGCCACTCGGCGTGGAGTCAGAGTAGGACGATTAGGTACAGCAGAGAGTTAGGGGTTCTAGTAGGTGACGATGTCTACAGCTATGTTAAGAAGCTGGGCATTCCTCAAAGCGATGTAGTTCTCGTAAACCCCGTAGATCTGCTACTAACCCCTCTAGACCTAGCACCCATGGTTAGGAGAGGAGGATTCGAGAGCTGTGTAACGATTGCAAGCGTTGCACGAGATCAGGTTGTGTTAGCGCGTCTACCACTCGGTGAAAGATTTCGGCACCTCTTGGTCGAGGACGTCGTTCAGCGAGCTCCTAAACCTATTGCGAGACGCGTTGCAGAGCTTGCCGCGCTGCTTAAAGCCGAGAGCGTGAGCTCGGACGAGCTCATGGAGAAGATGAGGTCGAGAGACGTAGAGAGAAGGGTTCTGGAGTCCTTCAACGTCATCGCCTCTAGAAGCGACGTAGTGATCGTAGAGTCCTTCAACGATGCGGCGGTGCCCGTAGTACCGCTCAAGGATCTAATCGACGTCTACCTGCTAACGGCGCCTGGCATGGTTGCGGTGTACAGGGACAGTTCTAGGGTGTCTAAGGCTGTAGAAGCAGCGTTATCGCTTCGGGGAGAAGAAGGTCTTCGGGCTCAGTACGTGTTCTCGAAGCTGAGGCCGGACGATGTTGTCGAGGTCGAGCTCGTTGAAGACCCTGAGATCCTGGCGCGTAGCTCATCGATGAGGAGGCTCCTCGATGCCTTGTCACTCGGCTTCTCCAACCCCATCAGAGCTTAGCTCTCGAACGAGGTGTTCGTGAAGCACGGTGGCCAGAGCTATTAGAGCAGAAGCTAAGGCGTAGTCCGTAGATATCACCACTCCAGGGGCAACGTCCAGAACCATCGTTGCGAACCGGAAGATCCCTGTTGGGACGCCTTCGCGTGCTCCCACCAAGACATTTATCCTCCTTCCCTTACGTAGGCAGTCGATCACCAACTTACTAAGCTCTTCGCTAACCCGGGATATGGGCTCGCCTTCGGGCTCGAAGACTATTATCACCTCCCCCATTCGGCTCCTAACGAACTGGTACATGTCCTGCAGATAGACGCGAACCCGATGAACTTCTCTACCATAGCTTCTACGCTGGATCTCGTACCTAGACTCTATCCCCTCGAATAACCCTCTCAGGAAGTGGTAGAGGGGCGTAGCCTCTATCTTGCCTATGGGGGCTACGATGAGCTCACCAACTTCGTATGTCTGAACTTCTCTACCGATTCTCCTGCCCATCGTGTAGGATGCGTCCGGAGGCCCTAGGTACGGCTCGTGTGCAACGGATATCAGCCTGAAGAGCTTGTACATCGGAAACTTGCCGGGGCGCATCTTCTTCCAGAACTCGCGCCCATCTACGAGGGATATGTACGCGTATTCGTGCACTATCTGTACCACCACAACCTTATCGGGGTTCTCAAGATCGACCCTCGCCCCCGTAGCGTCCTTCACAGCTGCCCCCACAGCAACGTTGACGTCTATCGATGTGAAGCTGTGTTTCCCCCTCCTAACGGTTCTAACAGCAAAGCTCTGCCCCTCGCTTATCCTACCCTTCACCACGCTCAGAACCTTGCTAACGATGTCGTTCACATCAGCTCGCGCAACGGCTTCGACCACGAATACCTTCTCAGCTTCAGGAACCCTAGACCTTATCTCGTGCGCGAGCCTCTCCTTCTCGAGAGACCCCGATTTGACGAGGACCATCCCTAGAAGACCCCGGGGAGATGGAATCACCACCGCTTGCGGATCCAACTCCTTGATGTAGCTAGCGACGACTTTCTCCATCCCTAATCTGCACGTGATTACAATGTCGATGTCGGCTAGGTTCTCTCGGGTCATAGATGCGGGACCTCATCACTGTTCAGCTCCGGGATGCGCATTCATCCCCTAATAAGCTGAATATGCACAGCTTATAGTCTTGCGCTACACACACTCTTCAGAGTGCTTCAGAGGGTTTATCCATGCAGACCGCGTTTCGACCGAGGATAGAGGAGAAGAGGTGGAGGTTAGAGAAGGAGAAGGAGTTGATAGAGCTGTGGGAGAAGGAGGGGCTCTACAGATTTAGGTACGACCCATCGAAACCCACGTTAGTAATAGACACACCCCCACCATACATGTCGGGGAAGCCCCACGTAGGGCAGGTTGCGCACTACGTCCAGATAGACATGGTTGCACGCGCCTACAGAATGCTTGGATACAACGTCTTAGCACCGTTCTACGCGGATAGAAACGGTCTCCCTGTAGAGGTGTTCGTCGAGAGGAGCTACGGGATAAACCCGCATGAAGCGGCTAAAACCGTTGAGGGTCGGGAGAAGTTCCTAGAGCTATGCAAGAAGCATCTGGACGAGGTTGAGAAGCAGTTCGTAGAGATCTGGAAGAGGTTGGGGATGAGCTTCGAGTACTGGAGCGAGGGAACGGATAGTCCGAGGTACCGATCGCTCACCCAATCGACGTTCATAGAGATGTGGCGACGGGGATTGATATACGAGGACGAGAGACCCGTTGTGTGGTGTCCACGCTGTAGAACGGCGATCGCTGAAGCTGAGATCGAGTACCGCGAGGAGGAAGCATACCTTTACTACGTAAGGTTCCCAATCGTTGGAGGAGGAGAGGCGATCATAGCAACGACCAGACCCGAGCTGCTAGCAGCGTGTAGAGTGCTTGCTTACAATCCTCAGGATGAGAGGTACAAACATCTAAAGGGTAGAAAGGCAGTGGTACCGATATACGGATTCGAGGTGGAGATAATAGAGCACCCAGCCGTCGAGCCCGAGTTCGGAACCGGGTTAATGATGTTCTGTAGCTACGGTGATCAAACCGATGTTAGGGTTCTGAGAGAGCTCGGACTCAAGCCTAGGATAGTTATAGATGAGAGAGGAATCATGAAGCCCGAGGCGGGGCCCATAGCGGGTTTACCCGTGGCTGAAGCCCGTAGGAAGATCGCGGAGATCCTTGAACGCGAGGGCTTCTTGGTGAAGAAGGAGATCATCCGTCGTAGAGTGCCTACCTGCTGGCGTTGCGGAACACCCATCGAGATAATAACGACTAGGGAGTACTTCCTCAAGCAGCTAGAGTTCCGAGACGAACTTCTGAGGATTGTGGATCAGATGAGGTTCTATCCTCCGGAGCACAAGAGGAAGCTCGTTGATTGGATAATCTCCTTAGCCATGGACTGGCCTATATCCAGATCGAGGTACTACGCAACCGAGATACCCGTATGGAGGTGCAGAAGATGCGGAGCGATCTTGGTTCCGGAGCCAGGGAGGTACTATAGGCCGTGGAGGGACCCACCACCCTGGGACAAGTGCCCCAAGTGTGGGGCTCCTCGAGAGGAGCTTGAGGGCGAGAAGAAGGTTTTCGATACGTGGTTCGACTCATCGGTATCCGTTCTCTACGCCGCTGGCTACGGTAGGTATCCCGAGGTATACAGGCTGTACGTCGATGGTAAAGCGATTGCGCTTAGACCCCAGGGGATCGACATCGTTAGGACATGGCTGTACTACTCCATCCTCCGGGTCTACCTCTTGCTAAGGCGGCCGGCCTTCAACATGGTTAGGTTGAGCGGTATGGGTCTCGATGAGAAGGGGGAGGCGATGCATAAGAGCAAGGGTAACGTAATCTACCCAGAGCCCTACGTGGAGAAGTATGGAGCGGACGCATTCAGGTTCTGGTCGGCTGCAGCATCTAAGCTAGGTAGCGACTACAGGTTCTCTGAGCAGCTCCTAAGGACAGGTGCTCTATTCGTAAACAAGCTGTGGAACGTTGCAAGGTTCGTCTCAGCCTTCCCAGAGCCCAGCAACGTTACCATCCTACCTCAGGATCTTGCGCTGCTCGGCGTTCTTAACGATGTTATTAAGAAGGTTCGGAAGAGCTATGAGGAGCTCGACTTCTACGAGCCGGCGAACGAGCTGTACCACTTCGTGTGGGATATCTTCGCATCTCACTACATAGAGCTCGTTAAGTCCCGTGCCTACAACTTCGAGAACGTGTTCACGGAAGAGGAGCAGAGGAGTGCTTGGAAAACTCTGCACACCGTAATGAGATGTGTTCTACGGTTGCTAGCGCCGATAATGCCCTTCGTAACCGACGCCATATGGAGAGCTATGTATGGCGGTGGTAAGTCGGTGCACCTAGAGCTACTGCCTCGTCCTAACCCCGAGTGGGATACTCCGTTAGCTAACGAGTTCCGCCGAGTTATGAAGATAAACAGCGGTGTTTGGACGTATAAGAAGTCTAGGAACATGAGGTTGAGTGAGCCATTGAATGCAGTACTTTACCTACCCAACGAGCTCGAACCTTTCGCAAAGGATCTGAAAGAGCTTCACAGAGTTGCTGATGTTAAGATAGGGGAGCAAGCTCCGGAAAACGCTATCGAGATCGCTCCGCAATGCTATCTATACCCTCTCTAAGGCGTGCAGCATGGCATCGCCGCAATTCTTACTATCCCTAGACCTGAGCGTGGATCCTAACTACGGCTTTGTTAGAGCGCTTAGGAAGATAAGTTCGTGCAATCCACGGCGACTGACAAGCGACTCTATATCGATGTTCATCCACGCGGATTTCGTGGGAGACGCTGAAACCATTCTCAAATGCATCCGTGGTCTAGAGGGGGTGGGCTCCATAGAGATCAAGCTCTGCCTACTCCTACCCACGGACGAGAAGGTTCTTAGGAATATGCTCAAGAAGTTGGGGTTCTCACTGATTCCCCGAGCACTTGCATCTAGAGTCGTTGCGTATCAACGGGTAGAGGGAGGACCATTCCTCGTACTGGAGAGGACGTCTAGACCAGGTCTCTACCTAGCTAAGGTTGCTAGAAGCTATAACCCTCCGTTACCGCCTCCACACTCATTCACGAGTATCTCGGGTAGGATAAACGATGTTATTGAGAGGTGCTCGAACATCGTGGAACTACTCAAAAATCTCTTCTATTCATTCAACAAAGAGGGTATTAAGAGCGTCTGCATTAGTACCTAAGCTCGAGCTCTAGCGAAGCTATAACCTGATTACACATGTCGACTCCGTACACAGCAATGCTGTTGGAGGTCTTCCTTACGAGAACGAGTATGGGTAGCGTACCCATAGCGATCCCTTGCCTTACGAGTGCTGCCAACACCTTCTGAAAGTCCTCGATGGTATCGACCTCTATCTTCATACACTCACTGCAAGACGGCCTTCCTTCTGCTACGACTATCGCTCCCGATACGTTCAACTCCTCTTCAACGCTTTTGATCCTCTGCTCCACATCCTTCAGTATCTGCTCGGCGCTCAACCTGCTACCCAACACACTTTATCTTCTCGGGTAGGTAAAGCCTATAGGTCTAGCGCTATGACCATCGTCTCCCCCAACCTCATTCAGAAGCACATCTCCTCCTCCACGTATCTATCAAAGGCATTCAAGCTTCTAGAGGAGGACGACGAAGTCAACGAGTTGCTGAAGATGAGCAACGTCATGGCGGTGACTCGGCTGAGGTACAACGATCATGGGATCGTGCATGCTAGGATAGTTGCTGGAACTGCGCTGGAACTCCTAGAGATGCTGATCAGGGAAGGCGTTCACCCAACGATGCTTCGGGATGGCACTGCCAAGAGCTTAGAGGAGGTTAAGGTAGCGGTTCTCTTCGCAGCCTATCTACACGATATCGGCAACGCTGTGCATAGAACGCTCCACGAGTACGTGGGCGCACTACTAGCTAAGGACATCATCGATAGGCTCCTGCCCCAGGTATTCGAAGTGCCGCGGAGAAGGCTCGTTGCTCTCAGGCAGGAGGTGATGCACATGATATTCGCCACAGAGTACAACACGAGGTGCCTATCTATGGAGTGTGGAACCGTGAAGATCGCCGACGGTCTAGACATGTCGGAGGGAAGAGCTAGGATCCCGTACAAGCTGGGGAAGATGGATATGCATGCCGTCAGCGCGCTGAGCATACGCCGCGTTGAGCTAGAGCGAGGCGATCGACCCATTAGGATATCGGTGCACATGGACGACATGGCAGGGCTTTTTCAGGTAGAGCAGGTGTTGACACCAAAGATACTGACTAGCACGATAGAGGATCACATAGAGGTATACATACACACCCCGCGTCAGATCGTAAAGTACTACCCGAAGTAGTGAGCAACGAGCGACAACACGAAGTTAAGGGAAGCCGTACCTATGGCATCAGCCATGCTAGTGAGGAGCGGAGCAAGCACGTTGTCGGGATCGAGTCCCTTCTTAAACGAGACTATCGCTAGGTAGTACGTTAGCACCGATACCACGGTAGTTAGTAGAAACCCCGCGGCTTCCACAGTAAGAAACACCGTTACAACATCGATAAAGCCCCCTCCTCCTGCCAAAGCCACCGCCGAGCCGAAGGAGCTAAGCGACGTGAATATCATCGCTGCGTGGACATAGTTTATGAGGAATTGCGCCCCTATCCACGGATCCCTGGGAACAGCGCTGGGCTTTACTCGGCCTAGGTGCAACATCGTCGATAACCGCGCTGAGAACCTACACGCTATAGCACCGCCATCCTCTAAGAACGCCGGTACGATAGCTATGATGCCGGGGTGCGTAAGGAACGTGGATGCGTTAGCGAACAGTATTGCTCCAGCCACCGCGCTGAAGCACGTCGATGCTGCTATCACTCCTAGATTCTCCCTGATTATCTTGAAGTACCTACCCCAAGCACTCTCCCTACACCTAAGTCTCCAGGCTATGACAGAGAGCATTCCCGCGGCCAGCAGAGCGAACGCTATGACCAGAACCTCGTGCTTCCAAGCAACGTTCTGTGAAATTACGTAGCTGCAAACAATCGTGGGTATGGTAACGATGTCGCCGAAGAGCGTCGCTACCGGCGCAACGATGTTATCCGGGTCAAGCCCTCTCTTAAACGATGCGAGTGCTAGGAAAGTCGTTGCTGGAACCATAGCTAGAGCCGACAACACCGCAGAAACAAAGGCTATGAATGCAAAGCTCGTTAACTCTCCAAAGCTCTTCCCCACAACAACGTCTATTACGTACGTTAGGAACCCCACCCACAGGTTAACCGATATGATCAAGAAGATCAGCGATGCTAGCTCAACCTTGATGTACCTTCGGTAGAGACCGAGATGCAGCAACGTACCGAGTCTAGAGCCGTAGCTCGAGTACACATCTCCACGAGCATCGCTAGCTGTGGGTAAAAGTGCGAGCAGTATAGGTACTCTCTCAAGCAATGGCTTGAAGT
>JALWBS010000171.1 GCA_027037025.1 Desulfurococcales archaeon
AAATCGGTGATTCCGCATGGGAGAACGAGGGTCCGAGTTCGAGAAGCTCTTAACCATGGTACCCGAGGAGCTCTTAAGAGAGATAGAGGAGTTCGAGCGTAGTGAAAGAGAGAAGCATAGGAAGAGCGGTAGTAAGAAGCCCTTTCCCAGTAACGAAGACGTTGTAGAAGCAATTAAGGAGGTTAGTGGTGGGGTCATCACGAGAGGGAATATTGATGAGCTCTTCGATGCTGTGAAGAAGCATCTGGAGGACAAGGGCTTCGATACGAGGTTCCTAACGGAGGGTCGTTTCTGGCGCTTGGTTACCAGCATGGCTAAGAAGGGGATTATAAAGGTCAGGCTGTGAGTAGCCTAATCGTATAGACCAACCCGCCTAGTAAGATCCATTCCTCATCTTGAAATAACGGAGTTAGGTTTTTACCTCTTCGAGCAGAACTAAGCGGGTAGGATGATGTCTTGGAACAAGGTTCTGAGGTTCGTAAAGCAAGCGCGATAGCGTTCTCCCTACTTGCGCTAGCAGTTCTTGGAGTGGTGTTCGTGTTTAAGCTCTTCGGCATACATGTGCATGTGCTAACCAACGCTTTCGGAAACCTTCGATCAGCCATAGATAACGTGTTCTCTAACTTCACCCTAGTGTTCAAGTTGGTTAAGATGGGGTGCAAAACCCTTCCAGGGTTCGATAAGTTCATCCTCATCCTCGTGCTGCTAATCGTGCTTGCTATACCCGTGGAGTTCCTTGCTTATCTAAGGAGGAGGTAGGTAATCAGCTTCCCAGGGCTCATCACCTGATCAGCAATCCGATAACACATCATCTCGTACCTCCTTAGCATTCGCTATCGCGGGGCATCATCACCGAGTTTCAGCGTCGGATGGCTCCGCACATCCGCAGTACATCGTTGAGCCCTCGCTAATAATCTTCTCACCTTCTTCAACTATTTCCGACTCCTCTCTACCACTCTCGACAAGCTGGTGCTTAGCGTAGAAGGGCTTCCGTTCTTCATCGCTGAGCTCCGCATGCCTTAGTTCGACAGCTCTTCTCCTCGGGTGAAGTACTACGGCTGCGAAGGCTCTGACGATGGCTGCGACGGTTGCTTCGTGAAGCACTATTGTCTGATCGCATAGCTCGATTACTAGCCTAAGGTGTAAGTGGCCACGCGGTACGAAAGCTATGATCCTCTTAACGCATTCGTTGGGGTACACCCGGGGCTTCATGGCTAAGATCCCGTATATAGCCCTAGCAACCTCATTTCTGTGTTGAGGAGGCTGGCGGATTTGAGCTATAGATGCTTAGTGTACTTAGTGAAAGATGGTGAAGCGATTAAGAGGAAGTTCGAGAAGGACTTTAGGGATGCGCAGATCGCTGGGAGAAGAGGGGTTGTAGCGGTATTCAAGGCGTCTCGAATATCCGAAGTCATTCCACACATCCGGGATGCGTTGCTGAACAACATCGTGATGGGGGTGACTCTCATAACGATCGAGGATATGAAGAGGGATGGTGCGCTACGGGTTTTGAGGAACGAGCTTTCGAAGAGGAGGGTTGCCGACGCTAAGATAGTTTACGAGGATAGGTACGCTGAGGAAGCTAACCACGTTCTCAACGCACTTAAAGCCTTGTCTATACCGGTAACGATGGAGAAGGTGTGAGCAGATGCCCAGCATAGACTTCGTGATCACGGTCGATAGGACGATGATGACCAACCACCACGGTAAGGAGTTCCTGGGGTTCATGACGACGGCGCCCGCCGTAGGCATGCCGGAGTGGTTATGGATGTGGATATGCGCGCCCAAGCCACGCGTAGACGAATTGGGTAGACCTCTAGAGGCTCCTTACGGACTTAGGAAGATCGAAGCCGCGTTGAAGAGAGCTGGGTTCCGTGCTGAAATCATTGATCCTGACGAACTCGATAAACACCTTCCACACGCTAAGGCGCTGATGATTGGGCACCACGACTTCTTCGCTTTCTGTGCCCCTAGCAACGTTTGGTGGGCTGTCACCAAGAGGGAGCCCGTGAACAGGAAGTACTTCATAAAGTTGATGGAGTCGAAACCCGTTAGGAAGTTCAAGGAGCGCGGCGGAAAGATCGTTATTGGGGGGCCAGCGGCTTGGCAATGGCTTCACGTTGAGGATCTCTGGGATAGGTGGGGGGTTGACATAGTCATAGATGGGGAGGCGGAGAAGGTTATCGTAGATGTTGCTCAGAAGATACTGAATGACGAACCGCTGCCGAGGTACATATACGTAGCTCCACACGAGGTGCCGAGCATAGAGGAGATACCGTCGATAATGGGTGCTAGCGTAAACGGGCTCGTAGAGATAATGAGGGGTTGTCCAAGGGGGTGCAGGTTCTGCAGCGTTACCCTCAGACCGCTTAGATACATACCCATAGACAAGATCGTTGAGGAGATCGAGGTCAATAAGAAGTTCGGCATCGATCACGCATTGCTGCACTCCGAAGATATCCTGCTGTACGGAGCCTACGGTGTTGTTCCACGCGAAGACCCTTTGATAAAGCTTCACGAGGCTGTCATAAGTACGGGGGTTGGAACGGTAGGCTGGTCGCATGTTAGCCTCGCCGCAACGGTGGCGGCTCAGCGAGAAGGGAAGATAGTTACCAAAATCATGGACCTGATTAAGAGCGGCACGGGGCAGAAGTTCATCGGCGTTCAGACCGGCATCGAGACGGGATCGCCTCGGTTAGCCAAGATAATAATGCCAGGTAAGTCCGCTCCTTACCCACCGGATAAATGGCCTGAGATCGTTGAGGAAGCGTTTAGGATAATGACGGAGAACGACATTATTCCTGCAGCTACCCTCATACTTAACCTACCCGAGGAGAAGCGGGAGGATCTCGATGCAACGGTTAAACTCCTCGAGAGACTCAGAGAGTATCCGAGCCTCATAGTCCCTATGTACTTCGTGCCCATGGGCGTGCTCAAGAATAAGAAAGCTCTGCTCAGCTTCTCCATCAAGCCCGAGCACGTCGACGTGATGTGGATGTGCTTAGAGCACTCGCTGTACTGGGCGCCAAGACTTGCGAGTATGTACTTAGCCGAGAACCCCGTTGTCAAGCTAGCCATAAGGCTCTTCCTAAAGTTCGTTGAGTGGAAGAAGAGGAGCCTCGAGAGAAAGGTTAGAGAGATACTGGAAGAAGCTTGTAGAGGCAAGTATATGCATAAACCCGTAAACGAATGACTTCAGTAGCGTATTTTATGCTTCTTAGCGATGAGCGAACGGGGGAAGTAGTTGAAGAGTAAACGTCTACCTATCATAATCTTCGCAGTCATAGTCGTGGGGATAGTAGTGGCTTCAGCGGTCCTCATAATCGCTAGAAGGAACCTGTGGGCACCAGCAACGATGACGTACACGATTACAACACCGCGAGAGCAATACGAAGAGCTTTCCGGACCTCAGGGAGAGGCGAAGAGCATACTCGATGAATACTGCGGGAAGAGCCATAACCTCATAGTGATATTCTATCTCAAGAACAAGCCGAATGCAACCTACGTAAACATGGTAAAAACGCTCTTTACCCGCATCCTCTCGAGGTATGCGAAGCTGAGCGGTGAGATAAGTACGTGCTTAATCAGCTCCTCGAAGGCGACGCCAATCCTAAACAAGCTGAGCATATACTCGTATCCGGTGGTAGCACTCGCTCTCAAGGGTATGGTATCTAAGGACCTCCTCAAAGTATTCAACAACGTCGATGGGTTGCTGGTATCATCGAGAGATCTGCACTACTACCTGCTTAGTCAGATAAGCCAGTACATAATGTACGAGGACATACCCGTAGAGACCGAGGTTCAACCATCGCTGAGCGGTGGAGTCCCGGTAATAGGTTCTAAGAACGCTAAGGTATACCTCTACATATACGAAGATGTTCACTGCCCCTTCTGCGCCTGGTTCTACAACGAGACGCTACCGAAACTCATGCCTTTAGTTAGAAAAGGTGTGCTCGCAATAGTTCTGAAGAACTTCATAGTACATCCAGAATCCTTGAAGATACAGGAATACATAGAAGCTGCTTACATGGCTACGCATAACTCTGAAGCCGTGTTGAAGATCATGGAGAAGATCTACTCCAGAGTATACGATCTATGCTTTGTGAAGAAGCGATGCGAAGAGGTGCCTAAGCTCATCAATGCGAGCTACGTCCTCGGGCTGATTAAGGCCATTACTGGGCTATCCATCGATGACTTGAATAAGTACCTCAACAAATCGAAGGAAGAGATTAATAGAGATTCGCGTGAAGCTCTGAGCTACGGAATTTCCGGAACTCCGGGGTTCGTGATATGGGATAAGGTGTCTAGGTACGGCCTCGTCGTCGTAGGTATGCATAGCCCGAGCTCAATGTCTAAACTGATTGAGTATGTGAATAGGGGCGGAGAATCGCTATAGCCCGTACTCGATAACTCTTTTCTTGCTAAGCTCGTCCAGAGCCTTGGCAATCTCCTTAACGCGCTGAGTTGACAAAGCCCTTACTATGTCGTCTAGCTCGCTGTACCCCTCTATGAAAACCCCCTTGAAGCTATCCTTCAATCTGAGATGTAGGGCTAGTCGTTCAGGTTCGGTACCCTTCTTCGTTTGCCTCTTCGGTAGCTTTATCAGCTCGACAATGGCGTTTCCAACCTCTACGAGAGGTCTACGCTCCCAGTCCTTCATAGCTGTCAATAGCTCCTCGAGCTTCTTAACGAGGTCCTCACCGTGTTCTCTTCGAATGGTCTCCTCTACATCACTTCCCGACTCGGAAAACATTCTATCCCCCCACTCGTTAGCTTGATGAGGAAATAAAAGTGTTGCATCGTGGGCTAGGCAAGGATAAGCTTCTATACCTTGCAACGCGGGTATACTCGTGAATCTGCTGGGTGTCCGCAATGGATCAGATCCCCGTCGAGACAATCGTAGGCATAGTGATACTCCTGATAATAGTGTTGCCAATACTGGCTAGAGCAATCAGGGTTGTTAAGGAGTGGGAGCGGTTGATAGTGCTTAGGCTAGGCAAGTTCGTTGGTATTCGAGGACCGGGGCTCGTATTCCTAGTTCCATTCATAGACAAAGGACTCATCGTTGATCTCAGACTATTAACCGTCGACGTGCCTAAGCAGGAGGTCATAACTAAGGACAACGTTACTGTGGCTGTAGACGCTGTCGTATACTTCAGAGTCGTTGATCCAGAGAAAGCCGTTATGAAGGTCAAGGATTACTACTATGCAGTCGCTCTACTAGCGCAGACCGTTCTTAGGGACGTGATTGGTCAGAGCGAGCTCGACGAAGTCCTTACTAGGAGGGAGGAGCTTAACAAGAGGATTCAGAGGATAATGGATGAGACGACGAGTCCGTGGGGGATAAAGGTTAGCATGGTCACGATCAAGAGCGTCGAGCTTCCCGAAGAACTCGTTAGGGCGATGGCTAAGCAAGCTGAGGCTGAGAGGCTCAGACGTGCTAGGATCATAGAGGCTGAGGCCGAGAGAACGGCCGCCAAGATCTTAGCAGAAGCCGCTCTGACATACGAACAGCACCCGATAGCGTTGAGGCTCAGAGAGCTTCAGACCTACATAGACATAGCCAAAGAAAAGAACTTGATA
>JALWBS010000172.1 GCA_027037025.1 Desulfurococcales archaeon
TCCCATGCAGCGCAACCGATATGCGTGTGCCTTCATACTCGCCCGTGTAGACCAGTAACCCTCTATTCCTATTCACAAGCTTAACGTTTTCGAGCATGGAAGCTATCTGCTCAACCCTAGCTGGATCTCCTGCTACAATCACACGCTCGGCCACATCATCCTTCGATGCTTTTATGTGTATAGGCCCCATCAAGATGCCGACCCTTTAACTAGTGAACGAAGGTGGAACGCTATATCTCTTTCTATACTCGATACCGTCCTCGTACCCCTTGCTAGCGACGCGAATGTTCGTCTCAACGTTTCGAGCACCTAGCTTCTTAAGAGCCTCCTCCACCTTTTCGAGAGGAGCTAGACCTAGGAATCCGCAGAGGAACCCTACGAGAGCAGCGTTTCCATAGCGAGGCTCGTTAAATAACCTTAGCGAGACTCTGAACGCTTCGTACGGTACTTCGATAACATCGCTTCTCTTCGATCGATCTCTAACGGCATCCGCTTCTACAACGACAACACCTCCCGGTCTCACGTTCGCGATCTCCTCGTGGTAGAGGCTTTGAAGAGTGACCACCAGAACATCGACCTCGTCTAGTATCGGAGGCTCTTCCTCAGCTCGAGTAACAACCATGTCGCACTTCGACCATCCACCACGTTGAGCTGGTGAGTAGTAGGGT
The DNA here is from genome assembly GCA_027037025.1 of Desulfurococcales archaeon. Lineage (GTDB taxonomy): Archaea > Thermoproteota > Thermoprotei_A > Sulfolobales > Ignisphaeraceae > JAADCV01. The sequence continues at coordinate 669 of JALWBS010000172.1, forward strand.
CTCAGAGAAACCTCGAGCCCCGAGAGAACGAGCGTCGTTCCAAGCCATCTACCTGCAAACACTATCCCATGACCCCCGGCTCCCGCAAGCCTTATCCTAAGCCTTTCGAAACCCATTTCCACACCCCCTAGGAAATCTTAGAGAGCGATCTAGATCTGAGCAGCTCTAGGTAAAGCTCTTCGTACGTAGGCTTCCTGTACTCAATGAACTCGCCGAGGATTATCGGCTTGTCGTTTAGCATATCTATGCTAGCTTCCCTAGGATCAGGATTCTGAACGATTTTGCATTTCCTCCTAAGCATGTCGTAGAGATCAAGCACGTCCAAACCGTTTCTATGCGCATAGATCACGCACGGGCTCAGTATCTCGACTACGCTGAACCCTCTATGCTTGAACATCTTGATGAAGCTCTTCTTCATCTGCTCTACGTGGATCACGCTCCACCTAGCAACATACGTCGCTCCAGCAGCTATTGCTAGCAGTGGAACATTGAATGGCTCCTCTATGTTTCCAAAGGGTGCCGTAGTCGTTCTTGCCCTCCTAGGCGTTGTTGGACCTGATTGTCCTCCCGTCATCCCGTAGTTGAAGTTGTTTATTATAACGACGTTTATATCGTGGTTTCTACGCGCAGCGTGTATGAAGTGGTTCCCCCCTATCCCAACGACGTCACCATCACCGCTCACCACCGTCACCTCCAGCTCCGGTCTAGATAGCTTCAGCCCTATGGCGAACGGTATGGCTCTACCGTGAAGGACGTGGTACCCATCCAGCTTGACGTAGCCAGCGAATCTCCCAGCACAACCGATGCCCGAAACTAGGACGTGGTTATCGGGATCGATGCCCGATTCCTTTATCGCCTTTAGCAACGTCTTGAGCACTACACCTATTCCGCAACCTGGGCACCAGATGGTTGGTAGTCTATCGACTCTAATCAGATCCTCTATATCGCCATACACGGGAGGAAGCTTACGGTTCGAGGACAAGGTTCAGCACCTCGGATAACGCTTTGCACAAACGCTTAGGGGATGGGTAAAAGCCTGGGGTTACGCTGAGAGGTAGAACCTCTACATCCATATCCTGAAGCATGTTCTTAACTATGTATAGGTACTGCCCGAAGTTCATTTCGGCAACAACTACTTTATCTATCCCCAGCTTTCTGATCGAGTGCCTAAGCTCTTGATCGGGTTCGGGATACAATACGCAAGGTCTGAATATAGCGATAAGCTGCCTAAACTTAGCGTTGTATCTCCTAGCGATTCTAGCGATTCTGTACAGGCTTCCGTAGACGATCAGCAGCGTATCACCTCTAAAGCCTTCGTCTTCCAGCGTGAACTCCACTAATTCGCTTCGATGATTCCTAACCTTGTTGATCAACCTAGATATCAATCTACGCGTAACCTCCTCGTTAATCACGGGGTAACCACGTTCATCGTGCACGAGCCCCGTGTAATGAAACCTAAACCCCTTGCCAGGGTCTGCGAAGAGCGGAACGTCGTTTCTGGTATCGAAGGGAAGCGCACGCGATTTATCTTCGTCTCTATACCTTGCCCTCTCAACGATCTCTATCTCGTCAGGGTTAGGCACCACAACCTTTCCATAGCTATGCGCCACGAATTCATCGCTCAGCACGAGCACAGGCATTCTAAGCTTTTCCGCGGCATTGAACGCTTTTATCGTCATGTCGAAGCACTCCTGTGGATTAGAAGGAGCGTAGACCACGGTTGCTCTATCACCGTGGGAACCCCAGATGGCTTGAGCGACATCTCCCTGGGAGCCCAGAGTTGGAATCCCCGTGGATGGCCCTACGCGCTGAACATCTACTACAACGGCTGGGAGCTCTAGCATGAAGCCTAAGTCGAGAGCTTCTTCCATCAACGATAAGCCCGGGCCGCTAGTCGCGGTCATGGCCTTCATGCCCGCCGCCGAAGCTCCTAGAACCATGTTCATCGCCGCGATCTCGTCCTCGGTTTGTATGAAGATCCCACCCACCTCAACCATTCTACGAGCCATGTGATGCATGAGGTCGCTAGAAGGTGTTATGGGGTAACCCGCGTAGAACCTACAGCCAGCAATAAGCGCTGCTTCAGCCGTAGCTACGTTACCTGTTAAGAAGTGTATTCCCGGAGGCAAGATCTTGTTATTCATAGCTCTACTTCACCTCCACCCATATAGCCATATCGGGGCAAAGCCTCTCGCACGTACGACAAGCAATGCATTCACGTACCTGCTTAGGTATTCTCCATCCATACTCGTTAACTTCGTCAGAGTACTCGAGGGCGTGTACGGGGCAGAACCTTATGCAGAGCCCACAGCCTTTGCATAACCACTTCTCTACGTGTACGACGCCCCTAGCTATCCCTCATCACCATAAGAATACCCGGATTCTCAACATTAATAAGTCGATCATTCCTCGTGGACATCAGTAACATGGAGCAAGTCAGCACCCTTAAAATTATCTAGCACTGCTCGGAAGAGCGTTGGGGGATCTCCTCTTGAGTAGCAATGGACATACGTCCACGATCCAACGCATGATTGACGAGGTCAACCGTTCACTGACCAACGTTAAGTATGTCATAGCGGTGCTCAGCTGCAAGGGTGGTGTGGGAAAATCCCTCATCTCAGCATCGCTCGCCGTATGCTTGAGGATGCTCGGTAAGAAGGTTGCGATTCTCGACGCTGACATGCATGGACCAAGCATCCCATGGATGCTGGGCCTCGAATCAACGTTCATAGGAGCCACCATAGATGGTAAGCTAGTGCCCGTTGAGATAGATGGAATCGCCACGGTGTCACTTGAGCTACTACTTGAGGACAAAGAGCAGCCCGTGGTATGGCGAGGCCCATTGAAGACCCGCACCCTGATACAGATACTAACGTCAACGTTGTGGGGAGAACGTGACTACATGATCGTTGATCTACCTCCTGGAACCGGAGACGAGGCTCTGACTATCGCTCAGATGCTCTCGAAGAAACTTAGCGGGGTCGTGCTGGTGATGACCCCCAATGAGATGGTTAAGCACGTTGTGTCGAAGGCTAAGCGATTCGTTGAAGCCCTCGGCATACCGATGATAGGGGTCGTCATAAACATGTCCTACCTAGTATGCCCACGCTGTGGAGCTAGGATAGAGATCTTCGGATCCAAGGCTCCGTTGCCTGGCGTAGAGATCCTAGGAGAAGTACCTCTGGATCCCGAGCTAGCGCGGGCAATAGAGCAAGCTAAGCTCATCGAGTACCTTAGTAAAGACAGTGAGAGTTCTAGAGCTTTGAGAGAGATAGCTAAGAAGGTCGTAGAGCATGTTGAGAAGAGTTAGGATCACTGTGAGGGGATTGGTTCAAGGAGTAGGGTTCAGAGCTTACATAGCGAACATCGCTAGGAGGTTGGGGCTGAAAGGCTTCGTTAAAAACCTCGATGATGGTTCTGTGCTGATCGTTGCGGAAGGAGAGGAGGAGAGTTTAGCCAAGCTCATTGATGCAGCGCGACGAGGACCCCCAGCAGCGATCGTCGAATCTGTGGATGTGGTCTACGAAGATTACCGTGGGGACTTTGATTGGTTCTACATAGACTACGACTGACTACGTAACCTCATCTGATCGAGCATCTCCTCCAGAACTTTGTCCACGACGTCTAGCACCCAAGCATACTGCTTGTTCCTCCTCAGCTTGGATACTATCATCTTACCTTTCTCTGTCACCGATAGCTTACCACCATCCAGATCCCTTACGAGACCAAGCACCTTCAGCAAGTTGACGTCTAGCTGAAGATCTCTGGATACCGCGAGCTCGCGAAGCTTAACGAAGTTGTAGCCGATGTTAACACCTCTGTTCTTCAGCATGTACATCACCTGCATCAACTCCGGTAAAGTTACCTCCTTAACCCTGTGTATAACGTAGAGCAATACGAGTTGAGGCAAGGGGCTCGCCATGAACAACCCTGTTTCGCATAGCTATGCCAAAGAACGAAAATATAAATACGGAGCCTCGGTATCACGAGCGTTAGAGGATCTTGTGTTCAAGCTAGACGAAGCTCTATCTACGGAGCTCAGCAAAGCGTTCGATGGCTTGGTATACGCATTGCTACTGCTCATCCCACCGGGGCACGTAGTGAGCTACTCGGACATAGCTAAGCTAATCAATGCAAGCCCTCGGCGGGTTGCAGCAGCTCTTCGTAGAAACACTCTACCTATCTTGATACCTTGCCATCGAGTTGTTCGTAAGAACGGTGATCTATCTGGGTACAGCTTCTTCGGTGGGGCTAGCTTCAAGAAGAAGCTTCTCGAGCTCGAAGGCGTCGCCGTTCAAGGGAATCGCGTTTCTAAGAGGTACTTTTACTCAGAGCAGCTACACTCTTTGCTGGGGTGATGAGGAGAGCGGGGTTTTGATGAAGCGTGATTGAGCCCTCGATCACCGAGCCCTAATCCTCCTTATCTTCACACCCAGCTCCTTGCAGCGGGAATACGCCTCATCACCAAGCTTCGGCCCGTTTCCGTAGAGGACGAGTATTGGCTTGGCCTTTACGAGCTTCGCCTTCTGCACAAGGTTCTCGATCACGGAAATAGGAACTTCTCTGGGTTCGTTGAATACCTCGACAACGTACTTCTCTCCATCTTTGTACACGAGAATGTGTATCGGACCGAACCGTGTAGGGTGATTTATCCTCACGTGCGCCCCAGCTTCTAGGTACCTCGACGCTACCTCACCAACTACCCCGTACTTCTCCCTGAATACGCGCTGAAGCAATCTGATTCTTGGTAGGGCCACCACGTACTCACCTAGCTCGGTATGTTCTGGATTGGGTTCTTAAGCTTCAAATCGCTGCTAACCTACTGTGCTGAGGAGGATCAAAGGTTCGAGTTCATGGAGCG
>JALWBS010000173.1 GCA_027037025.1 Desulfurococcales archaeon
ACGCCTCGTACTCGAAAACGTACCCCGGGTTAACCATCGATAAGCTGATGTCACTCCTCTTCTCGCTCGGCAACCCGTACTACGCTCCGTACTTCATAGCGGGGATAATAATTGGAGCAGCGCTACCCGCGCTCTTCACAGCTGTGGTGGTGCAAGCCGTGACAGCGGCAGCGTTTCGCCTCGTCGAGGAGATACGTAGGCAGTTCAGAGAGAAGCCAGGGATACTTGAATGGAAGGAGAAACCCGATTACGCCAGAGCCGTTCAGATCGTGACGTACTACGCACTCAGAAGGCTTGTGCTACCCGGAGCGATAGCGCTAATCGCACCCATCGCGGTGGGCGTAGGCCTAGGCCCAGCGGGTCTAGGAGGCATGCTGCTGGGCTCGATAGCTTCGGGACTCCTGCTAGGGCTGTTCCAGGGCAATGTGGGTAACACGTGGGACAACGCAAAGAAGTTCGTTGAGATGGGTAACCTAGGTGGCAAGGGATCCGATACGCATAAAGCGACTGTTATCGGCGATACCGTTGGGGATCCGCTGAAGGACGCCTCGGGACCATCGATAAACATACTGATCAAGCTCATGGCCATAGCGTCGACCGTCATGGCCCCGATGATTGCCTACATGCATCCCCTACATCTGTAACGACTCTTTTCAACACCTTCTTTCTTACCTAGCCTCCTCTATGGGTAGCCTCATCCTCATTCCAATCCCAGTGAGCAGGACTCCGACGATGTTCATCGCTAATAACGAAGCCCATGCAGCTGCAGGGCTCAGTGATTGCAGTGCTAACGTTGTGAAGGGCCCTACCATGGCCGCGGAGTTGCTTATGAGTCCAAGCATGTAGCCTGCTCTCGTAGCGAGCTCGGGTGGGTATGCCGTTGAAGGTGTTGACCAGAAAGTTGGTCCGGTACCCTGTATGATCCCCGCTACGATGGCTCCCACGAGAACAGCTTCCCTAGAGGGGTGCGCGGCTATGAGCGCTAGCCCAGCTATGGAAATGGCGAAGCTGGCGAGCTGAACCGATGCGAACCTCTTGAACAAGCCGCGGGGATCCGAGATCCCTCTCGATACTAGGTAAGCTACGAGGCCTAGGACAACGGTCCACAGAGCGTAGGATACCTCTAGTGCGCGAGATACGAGAGCTGCGAAGTTGCTAGGTACGTGGAGCGTGGTCTCGAGTAGAAGCCTCATCATGGGGGCCAAGGTGAATACTATCCATATCGTTGGGAAGAAGCTGAAGCCCCACAGCACCGTGAACCCCGATAGGACTCTCATTTTTCTATCTCTATCCGAGTTACTGGGCTTAGCTCCGTGGATGGGCAGAGCCCAGGATGGTGTTGCTAAGCACCACACGGCGGCCATGACCAGCATCGCTACGCCCAGCACTACGAAAGCCTCTCTCCAACCAATGGATTGAGCGAGTGCCGGTCCCAGCGTTTCGCCCACGATCCCCCCGATGAATATCCCGGATATTATCACCCCCATGTAGAAAGGTCTCGCGCTAACGAAGAGCATGCCCACCTGAGACGAGAAGATTGGTAGACACATCATTACCAAGCCCTGTAGGAACCTCAGTATCGGTAGAGCCGTAGGTGTTGAGAACGGTATTAGGATCTGCGGAACTCCGGCGAGGATAGCTGCGAGGGGGATGACGAGTCTAGGCCTAGTCTCTAAGTACCTACTGTGCCCGGCTAGGAAAGCTATGAAGATCCCAGCGGAGTACGCCGCCGAGGACACCATTATCAAGCTCTTCGAAACACCGCTCGTCTCTAGGTACGTACTTAGGGCAGCTAGTAGCGTGAGCGCGCTGAAGTTTACGGACATGTAAGCGAGGTCCAGCAGTACGACGCCTATCTTAGACAGCTCGCGCATAGCCATCGCCTCGCCGCAGCCTACGACTAGATTCTCTTAGCAAAAAGAGTTTCTGCTAGTAACGCTTAGCGAGGCTCGGTTGGGGCCAGGGCTTCGTTCAGAATCAAGCTTATCTATGGACAAAACGAGGGTTTAGTAGCTTTCGAGATCCGCATGGGTGTAGAGTGTGAGGGTGCTCGTAGTTCATCCCCACCTATCCGTGATGGGAGGTAGCGAGGAGCTGACTAGGCACTTAGTCGACCAGCTAATCGAGATGGGGATCGATGTAGGGGTGTTGACGGGGGATGTGGGGTCGAGACCGCTAAAAGCTAGGACGTGGTTCATAGAGGGTGGTATCGGGGAGAGTCCCGCTAAGAAGTTCTGCGAAGTAGTGCTATCATTCGAGAGGGTGTCTAAGAGGTTTCAGCCAGACGTAGTCGTTGTAATGATACACGAGCCTCTCTACGCAGTGGCTTCGAAGATAGTTACCCCTGGAACACCGGTCGTGATATACATACACTTCCCTATCGAGGAGGAGCTGAGCAAGGATAAGCTTAGGGAGTTCTACAAGTTCTATCGCTTCCCGCTATTCGAGCCCGTGATGTACAGGGTGCCAGATGTTCACGTAGCTAACAGCCTCTACACGGCACGAGCTCTGTACTCGATGCTTGGAATCGAGGCCAACGTTGTTTACCCATGCATAGCTAGGGAGTACCTCGAAGAGGAACCCGATCTCGAGAAGCCTAGGGAGCCCATGATCCTAACCGTTGGAAGGCTCGTTCCGCAGAAGAACCATAGGGTCGTGATCGAAGCGTTTAGAGAGGTTAAGAAGTACGTTCCCGAGAGCCGTCTTATGATAGTCGGTCCAAGGGATCCTAGGTTCGAGGACTACTTCGAGGAGCTCAGGGCTCTAATCGACGAGACTAAGGATGCCGAGCTCGTAGTGGATGCAAGCAGGAAGCAGTTGATGGAGCTATACCGCGAGGCGAAGGCCTACGTACATGCTAGAGTGGGTGAGCACTTCGGTTTAGCACCTCTCGAGGCGATGAGCCAAGGAGCTGTGGTGGTTACCCATGCAACCACAGGGGTTGCTGAAGTGTTTAGCCCAGAGAAGGACATGGTTGTCTACACAGGTTTCAGCGAGCTCGTCGAGTCGCTCGTGAAGGTGTTGAGAATGCCGAACGACAGCCTCGTCGAGATGAGGAAGAGAGTCCGTGCGAAAACCATGTTCTTCAGCCCCGAGAGGTTTGCGCGAGAGATGATAGGCATGATGAGGATGGCTATCGAGAACCGCGAGAAGCTAACCCCTCCAGCTCTCAGATACGCATCCCTCTAGCTACTCAGCCCCGCTGAGGCTCATCACAGATCAGCACTCAAGACCATCATCACGCGGAAGAGGTTCCCACTACAAGAACTATCCAACAACTTTTAAGCGTGGATCAATAAATGTCCGAATCACAACGCCATCACCTCGTAAACACGCACTCGAGCTTAAGAGCAGATCAAGGTCTGATCCAAAGCTCTGCACGAAACCCCTAGAACCTTTGAATACAATCTCCGTAGCTATGGATAACGACAAAGCAATGCTACAAACTGTAGCTAGGCCAAGTAAGCACGCACCCCGCCAAACTTAACAATACCTCCCACCATGCAAACTCTGTATGTAGCGACTCATGACTAACACTAAATTTAAGCTTCTTCTAAAGATAGAGCTAGGGTATTGGGCCCGTAGCTCAGCCAGGATAGAGCGCCGGCCTCCGGAGCCGGAGGTCCGGGGTTCAAATCCCCGCGGGCCCGCCACACACCACTCAATGTTACGCAACGGTGGTCATGTGTTAGCTCTAGCTGGTTGCTAGTTTGTCTATGAGTAATTTGTAGTCTTTGTCGTCAAGTAGGTAGTAGGCCTCAACTCCTACTCTTAGGGCATTACGCTTCATGACCCCATCATTGGTGATCAGAATGCCGTTAACGTGCTTGGCTGTTGCTATGTAGTATGCATCAACGGCTCTACAACCGGTGAGAAGAGCTATTTCTGCCGCCTTATTGTGGATAAGCTTTTCTTCCACTATGTTTACATGTTCAAGAACTAGATCCACTATCTCGACGACCTGTTCTGGCTTAATGCTCCTTACCAGCACTCCTCGAAGTTCTACCTCGAAGAGGAAAGGCTCATAAACAAGTAGGTTCAAACTAGACAACTTGTCTAAGACAACTCTCGCCCTTTCGTGCCTCTCCCGTCTCCCAGGATAGAAGAGGTAGTAGTCAGCAAAGACACTAGTATCAACTACGGCAATCTCGATAGTCTTCCGAGGCAACTACCTCCTCTCCTCCACGAACTCTCCAACAACATCTCGATTCACTCTGAACCTGTACCTACCTGCCCTCTCACTAAATCCCTTGAAACCCCTCCTAACAATTATGACCTCTAACTCCTCTCCCTCTCTAAGCTTAATATCATCGAGAAGCCTTAACACGCCCTTCTCGTACCTAACTCTAACAGCTCTAGGCAAGCTTTCACACCAACACAGAGGCTAGGTATCTAAGCCAATTAGTCTTTCCCACATTTAGCGTTTTTATAGCCAACACATAGTAGTTGTCGTCATCGTCTAGCTCTACTATATTAAAGCATTTTCTCACCTCGTTTAAACCCCTAGTACCCCAGCATCTATGAAAGTGCCTAACGGTTAGGTATTTGTCCTTGTACCTGTAGTAGAATTCTTTGTCACACCATCACTACACTTCTCTAGGGTAAGTAATACAATTCCTTTAGGCTTAAGCACTTTACTTAGCTCGTCTACGAATTTTGATGTATCCACTACAAGTATGTACTCAGCTGACTCAACAGCTAGTAGTGCATCAAAGCTGTTATCCTTGAATGGCAGCATTCGTGTATCAGCGAGTATGGCTAATATGCTCTGGGAGTTAGCCAGCACTATGTTTGATGGGAGTATGTCGATGCCTAGCTCATTGCGTCCTATAAGTTTTAGATCCCTACCACAGCAGCAACCCGCACTAAGTATCCTCTTAAAACTTGTGGTTAGGGCACGGAACCTATTCAGATACCGTGCCTCAAGTACACTACTGCACTCGTCAGAGCACTCCTCTCTGGGCAGGGGGCATGAAATAGGGTACCTCGTTTACCATAAAGTCTAAGTCCTTTGGGTAGCTGACTCTCCTACCTACGTCAACATCAAACATCTTGAACCAAGCTCTTTCAAAAAACTTCTATCCTTAGGCCTCTAGACCTTAAGTTCGGTATACCCAGAAAGTAGTTACCTAACGAGTATAATTGGCCGCATTGTCGGCACTTTAGGACACCAAACATCATGTTCCCGCTGACTAAGCGTAGCTCTCTTCTACATACAGAGCATACAAGCTCATAGCCGTTAATTGAGAACACTACAAGTACCCGTAATGAAGGTCTTTAACCTAGCTTTTAGTAGTGCTTTCAACCAACACATTTTCTATAGCTCATAGTGTCCTACCATACGTAGATAGTCCAGCTTGTCCCAACAATTAGAGGAAATGAATATAGATTCTTATCAGTATTCTTCTATGCGATAGCCATCATCATGGGGCAGAGGTTTATAAGTGCTCGTCTCCGGAGCCGGAGGTCCGGGGTTCAAATCCCCGCGGGCCCGCCACAGGATAATCATTATAATCA